>NZ_JADPKQ010000480.1:0-11973 GCF_023074015.1 Bradyrhizobium sp. 142 | reverse complement strand
GCCCCGAGACCCGCATAATCCACCGAACCGCCGTATACGGACCCGTACGTACGGTGGTGTGGGAGGGGCGACGCCGCGAGGCGTCCCCCTATCCCGATTTTTAGCTCGGCCTGCCTCAGCGGCGGAACATGCCGCCCATCATGCCGCCAACGACGCCACCGACGAAGGCCGCACCGGCGGCATCGCCGCCGCCGTTGCTGCGGGGAGCAGGAGCCGGCGCGCTGCCGGCTGCGGGGGCACCGCTGGCACGCCGGGCCGCCTTCTGGCTGTTATCGCTCGCGGTCGGCGTGCCGGCCACGATCTCCGCGAGCAGGGCCTTGTGTTGGAGCTTGTTGAGGTACCCTGACGACGGATACCCGCGTGCTGCCTGCCAGCGCTTGAGCACCGAGCGCGTCTCATCGCTGAAGACACCGGTCAGCTTGGTGTCGAAGCCGAGCCCGGTGAGACGGCGCTGCACATCGCGACGCTGGTTCTTGTCCAGCCCCATCTGATCTTCGGTGAGCTGGCTGGCCTCGTCGGTAAAGGTCGCGGGATCGATGCCTGCATTGAGCGCCCGGGTCGTGGTCGACGGGCCGCTCTTGATCGCCGCGAGCCGCGCCAGCGCCAGCGCCTTGAACTGACCGTTCGGATAGGCCGAGAGATAGGCGTTGAGCTCTTCCGGCTTGTTGGACTCCTTCACCGAGCGCCAGTACTCGAGCTCGACACCGTCCGAGCTGCCGCCGGTGGCAGCCGCCGGCACGCTACCAGCCGCCGTCGGCGACGCGTTGGCCACCTGCGTGGTGGGCGCCTGGTTGAGGTAGACCGCGCCGATCAGGTTGGTGTGACCCCAGGGAAGCTGGCCCTTGTGGGTCTCCTCGTTGACCTGGGCACGCACCTGGGTCATCGCCTGCTGGATCTCGACGCCGGGCTTGGTGATGTTGTCGATCAGCGCGCGGGTGAACGGGCTGTTGTTGCCTTCCTGGCCGTCGAGCGCGGTCTGTCCCGGGCCGGTGGCGAACGCGATCAGGGTGCCTTCGCCGGACTTCATTTCAGCGAGGCCACTCTGCACGTTGACGCTGCGGGTTGCGGAGTTCGACTTGATCTTCGCCGCAAACGGATTGTCGCGGCAGGCGTCGAGGAAGACGAGCTTGACCTTGGCATCGCCCATGGTTTGATCGAGGGTCAGGTCGATGTTGATGGCGGCGCCGAGCTTGACGTCCATCTCCGATTTGATGTCGGCATCGACCGGCAGCAGATAGTTGGAGCCGCCGACGGCAATGCCGTGACCGGCATAGTAGAACACGGCGACATCGGAGCCCTGCGCCTTGCGGCCGAAATCAAGCAGCTTCTCCGTCATCTGGTCGCGCGACAGGTTCGAACCTTCAATCACCTCGAAGCCGACATTGCGTAGCGTGGCCGCCATCGCCTTGGCGTCGATCGGCGGGTTCGGCAATTGTGCGACGTTCTTGTAGGCGCCATTGCCGACCACGAAAGCGACGCGGCGATCAGCCTTCGCGGCGCTGACCGACAGCGCCATGCACATCAGCGAGGCGAGGAGGGTGAGAATGCGCATCTGAAATCCCCATCAGAATCGAATTGCAGGCAGCAACAAATTGGCAGCGAACTTACACAAATTGCCCGGCTCCGCGCCAGCAAAACGACTAGTCGCCCAACTCACTGCGTTGCGGCCGAATGTGCACGATGGAATGCCCCTCCAACGTGATCCAAATCACTTTCGACCACCCTATTTTGTTTTGTCTTTGTTTTGTCGCGCGAGGCGGCACGTGGTTCACGGCGCGGGGGCAGGGGCCGGTGCGGCGGGCTTCAGATTCAATAGATTTCCGAACAGGATCAGCGCCGCGCCGAGCACGGTCCAGGCGTCCAGCCGCTCCGAATAGAGCAGCCAGCCGGCGGTCGCGGTCAGGGGAACCCGCAGGAAGTCCATAGGAACGACGATGGTCGCGTCCGCGTAGCGCATCGCGCTGGCGAGACAGTAATGCGAAAACGTGCCGCAGACGGCGATCACGCCGACCCATGCCCAGACATAGGCCGACGGCCAGCTCCAGACGAACAGCGTCGGAACGAAGCCTGCGACCGATTGCACCACCAGCATCCAGAACAGGATCGAGAGCGCGCTTTCGGTTCGGGTCAGCGACTTGACCAGTGCCATCGATACGCCAAAACCCATGGCGGCGCCGAGTGCGATGACTTGGCCCGGATTGACCTCGCCGGTGGCGGGCCGGACGATGACGATCACGCCGATGAGGCCGAGCACGATGGCGGCGATCTTCCACGGCGTCATGCACTCGGACAGGAAGCTTGCCGCGAGCAGCGCCGTCCAGATCGGCATGGTGAATTCGATCGCCACCACCTGACCGATCGGGATCAGCGTCAGCGCGACGAACCAGCCGAGCTGGGCGACATAGTGCACCAGATTGCGCCCGATGTGCTGCGGCAGGCGCGATGTCCCGAGCACCTTGAAGCCGCCGGCGCGGTAGATGATCGGCGAGAGCAGAACGAAGCCGACCAGCGACCTCACTTCCATGATTTGAAAAACGTTCAGCTCGCGCGTCGTTTCGCGCCCGGCAACCGCCATGACCAGCATCAGCGACAGCCATCCGGCCATCCAAAGTGCAGCCATGGTTTTGGACGGTGTCATGCTCATCGGGATGAAATGTGGGAAGCGAGAATCCTGAAGGGAGGCCGGTATCGGCGACATCGGCGCCGTTTGCAACGGCCAAATCTGCCGGTGCAGCGATGCACGGCGGCGTGCTAAGGCTTCGACGAACAACGAGAAAAACGGGAGGACTTCATGCGCATCCTGCAGCCGGCCGAATGGTCGAAGCCGCGCGGCTTTTCCCATGGTGTGGTGGTGGAGGGGCCGGGCCGATGGGTGGTGCTGGCCGGACAGACCGGCGGCGACGAGACCGGAAATTACGCGCCTGATATGGCAGCGCAGGTTGCAACCGCGCTGAATCGGATCATCAAGCTGCTGGCAGAAGCGGGCGCCGGCCCCGAACATATCGTCCGCCTGACCTGGTACCTGACCAGCCGCAGCGAATATGAGGCTGCAGGCGCCGGCATCGGCACAGCCTGGAAGGAAACGCTCGCGCGCAATTTCCCGCCCTCGACATTGCTCTATGTCGGCGGGCTGGTGGACGAGCGGGCCAAGGTCGAGATCGAGGTGACGGCGTTCATTCCGAGCGCATAAAAAATCGATCCGGCGAAGTCGCCGGATCGATTGTCGTATCACCGTACTGGCCTATTTCGACAGCGCGATGTTGGCGCCGCGGAACTGACTGTCGGCGCGCATCGTGACGGTCTGCTTGTTGCCGCTCGTCTTCAGCGCGAGGTTGGCGTTGAAGCCCGCGGCGGAGACGACCACTTCGAAATTTCCACCGCCGCCGCGGCCCAGAAGCGAGCCGCTGATATTGCGGCTGGCTTCGCTCCAGCTCCCGCTAATGGCGCTGCCTTCCGAGCGGACGCTGGCCGCGAGATTGAACTTGTAGGCGTCGCTGGCGCAGGTCAGCGACATCTCCATGGTCGGCCCGATCGGCGCATATTTGGCCCGGCAGCGGATGCGCTCGGTGGAGCCGTCGTCCAGGATGACGGTGCCGCCACCGCTCCAGGTTCCTGCCATCGGTGCGAAGGGGCCGGACTGAGCGTTGGCTTCGGTGTTCGCGAACGCTGCCGCAAACAAAACGGCGGTCGCCGTCAGCAGCCGCCGGTTTAGAACGCTGGTCCCGAATTGCTTACTGGCGCGATGCTTCCCACCGCCCGCTGCACGGTATGCCTGCAGATGCTCCATTCCACTTTCCCGATCCGGCGTTGCCGCTGAGTTGACCGTTGGCATATGCACCATTGATCGAAACTTTCACAAGACCCTCCCGGCCGATGGTGCCGGAAACGTTAGCGCCGGGCGCGGTGATTTTGCCGTCGGCAACGGTCAACATCGAGCTTGCGGTGGGTTCGCAGGAGCCGCTCTTGGTGACAATGGTGACCTGCCAGTTGCCGTCATAGGGGGTCTGGGCGAAGGCAGGAGCGGCGAGGGTGCCGGCCAAAACTGAAGCGGCACAGAACACCGCAATGCGATCAAAACGCATAAATTCCGTCCTTGAATATGTCTGAGATGATGCCACTTATTCGGGCGAAATGTGACGGAAATTTGTTGCACTGCCAAATTGAAAATTGTTCCTGTGGAAACAATGGTTTATTTGCGTTTCCGGTTCCGATTTTCGAAGCGAAATCAAAGCGACCTCACGTTAAGGGTAAATGTCAGGACAGGCTTGGCGCCGAGGTTGCGAACTGCTCGTCCTGGAGCTTGGCCGGAAGCGCCTTGTGAACCTTGGCGTAGTCGATGACGTCACCGAGCAATTTGAGCCCGAGCGGCGCGAGTGCGCGCTCCCACAACTCGCGTGCCGTCTCGCCGTTCTTGACGAAGCACCAGTCCTGAGCGGCGATGGCGCCGGCGTCCATGCGGTCGGCGAGATGATAGATCGTGCCACCGGCGATCGGATCACCTTCCTTGATGGTCCATTCGACCGCAGCCTTGCCGCGGTGGCGCGGCAGCAGCGAAGGGTGATAGCCGATCCCGCCGAGCTTCGTTGCAGCGAGCGCGTCCTTGCCGATCCGCGCGTGGCTGTGCGCCGTGATAATCAGATCAGTGTCGGGCGCGATCTCGGAGGCGACGACCAGCTTCGGATTGGCCTGCACCACCACCTCGATGCCGGCGGCCTGGGCGGTCGCGGCGAGGCGATCCTCGGCATCGGCGACCACGATCCGCACGATTGATACGCTATGCTCCCGGAGCATGTTCAAGGTGGTGACGCCGAAATGGCGGGAGCCAACGAGTGTAATGCGCATGGGTGTCCGATCCGTTTCGCAGCTGCGTCATCCCCGATAACACGTCCGGACGTCCTGTCACCATCCGCAGGGCGTTTGTACACCGGTCGATTGCGCAGCCGGGCGCTCGAGTGCATTCATGCGCGCATCCGATCGGCTCGGAGCGAACTGATGCGAACCGCGTGGTTTTCTCTTCTTGCAGCATTGATCTTGGTAGCTCCGGCCCACGTCGGCGGGCCCTATCCGGCGATACCGCCCGAGATCGGCGTGGCACCGTCCATCGGTCCAGCCTGGGACACGGATCGCTGCGCTCATGCCGCGCATCGCGAAGTCGCCGAACGGTAACTCTCCGTCAACCCGTCTGGCGTATCGACGAATCTGTCGCGGATTTATATTGCGTACCGCGACACCGAAGTGTCCCGCCGGCGCGGCTGTGCCGCGCGGGCATTTCTGCCGGGACCGATTTCATGCCGAGCGCGATTGAGCAGATCGTCGACACCTATGTGCGACTGAAGAACCGGCGTGGCCTCGACGAGCTGATGATGCACAGGCAGCGGCTGGCGGTTGATCTGAAGAGCAGGTCCGGATTCGATTTCAGTCTGCCGATCGGCAAGATCGATGAGGAGATCGCGATCATCGAAGCCGGCCTCAGCCGGCTCAAGGCGGATTCCGCCGATCTCGGCGCAACACGATCCGTCTGAAGCAATCAGTCGCGCCGGCCGCCGTCGATCACCGTGAACAGCGGCCGCGCCGGGGTCGGCTCGACCAGAAGCTCGTCCACCAGTGCGGTGGCTGCATCGACATATTTGCGCGTCGGCTTGTCCAGCGGACGCCTGGCCTCGTCGTCGAGGGCGATTTTTGCCGCCTCGACCAGCTTGCGCATCCGCGCCGCATGGTCGTCGCCTGCGGTCAGCGTTGCGCGCGCAAGCGAGCGCAGCACGAACAGCTCGCCCTCGAGGCGGAGCAGACGGTCGTTGAGCCTGGTGAGGACGGCGTTGAGATCGGCCATGGCGGGTGTTCGGGGCAGAGGATCCATCTGATCTAGCGGCGATCGGTGAACGGAGTCCCAACGCGATTGGCGCAATTGGCCCGATTCTCGCGCGAATGCGACATACCTGTCGAGGCAGGCCGGATTGGCCATCGCCTCCTTGTTGATCACCTTCTCCACGGGCTGCCCGAGCAGCGGTCATTGCAGATCGGCTTCAGTTGCGGGGAGGGGAGCTTAACCCGTATCACACACGTAGCAGAAGCCGCAGGATGGGCCCAGTCCGCGCCGGGACGACGCTGGAGTGGTGTGCGCAACTGTTCCAGCATTGTCATTGCGTGCACAGCGAAGCAATCCAGACTCACCGCGGAGAGACGCTGGGTTGCTTCGCTGCGCGCGCAACGACGGAGTATGTTTTGCGCGATGGATGACCGTGTCGGCGCTCGCCTACCAGCCCACGCCGGCCCAGCGCCTTCCGAACACCGGCGGCTTGCTCTTCACCGCTTGCCAGCCGAAGAAATGATGCTTGCCGGACCAGCTGTGTACTACGCCGCTGCAGACGCTGCATTTGAAGCTGCCGGCGTGCGGCTCGGTGTGCTCCTCCCGGGTCGCGCTGTAGCTCATGCTGCAGCCGGGGCAGGTGAATTCTTCGATTGTCCAGATGGTGTTGGCCATTGCACCGAAAGTGTTTTTGTGACGTGGAGGTCAAGCGTAGATGCGAGCCTTTGCAGCGGCGTAAACCGGTCGGCCGAAATCCGGTTAATGGCCGTTAGGCAAACCCGGTCGGCTACGGCCTCCATCTTTCGGGGCGCAATGAGCGCCGGCCGGCCCAAATCGCGCCGCCGGTGAGCGTGAACGATCACGTTCAGGGCGGTGTTAACGCCCGCCGGGCCATCTGGTCGCCTTGACGCCGGATGCATTGCTGGCAATAACGCAGGAACCGCGCAAGCGCCGGACGTCGCGTCGATGCCGCAAGGAAAGCCGTGCCCGTGAAAAGTCTCCGTCAGCTCCTGACCGGAGAGGACATCATCCAGCTCGTGATCCGGCTTGGCCTTCTGGCACTGCTGATCATCTGGACGTTCTTGATCATCCGTCCGTTCGTGCCGATCCTGGCTTGGAGCTGTGTGCTCGCGGTCGCCTTCTATCCGGCCTTCAACTGGCTCGCCAAATTGCTGGGCGGCCGGCCCAAGACCGCAGCGGCGATCCTCACCCTGCTCACGCTCGGTATCGTCCTCGGCCCGGCGACCTGGCTTGGCATCAGCGCGGTGGACGGCGCGCGGGAGCTGGCGCACCAGCTCGGCACCGGCGACCTCGCGCTCCAATCGGCGCCGGAGCAGATCAAGTCGTGGCCGGTGATCGGCCCGACGCTGTTCGAGCTCTGGGATCAGGCCTACAACAACATCCGCGCGGTGCTGCGCGAGGTCGCGCCCTATCTCCAGCCGCTGGCGGGACCGCTGTTGTCGCTCGCCGGCGACGCCAGCCTGGGAACGCTGCAGTTTCTGGTCTCGGTGTTCGTCGCCGGCTTCCTGTTTCCGCACGGGCCGCGGCTGGTCGCGGCAGGGCGCGGCTTCCTGTTTCGCATCGTCCCCGAGCAGAGCGAGCATTTTCTGAGTCTTGCCGGCGCCACCATCCGCGCGGTGGCGCAAGGGGTGATCGGCGTCGCCATCGTGCAGGCGCTGCTCGCCGGCTTCGGCTTCAAGCTCGCGGCCGTGCCGAGCGCCGGCCTTCTCGCCTTCATCGTGCTGCTGCTCTCGATCGTGCAGATCGGCGCCTTCCTCGTGCTGCTGCCCGTGATCATCTGGATCTGGACCGCCAAGGACGTCACCACGGCGCTGCTGCTCACGGTGTTTCTCGTCCTTGTTGGCTTCATCGACACCATGTTGAAGCCGCTGGTCATGGGGCGCGGCCTGACCACGCCGACGATCGTGATCTTCGTCGGCGTGATCGGCGGCACGCTGGCCCACGGCATCGTCGGCCTGTTCATCGGACCGATCATCCTGTCGGTGGCGTGGGAAATGGCGGCGGCCTGGATCAGGACGGAGGACCGCTCCGAGGCGGGGGCGCGCGAAGGCTGACCTCGCGCCTGGCAGGCGATCCGCCCGCCATAGGCCCAGGCTGTGATCAAAGCGCCGCCGAACTTGTCTATTGAAGTAGACAAGTTACCATTGGGCACGATTCTATTTTTCGATTACGGCAGCAATGGCGAAATCTTCCAAGCTGGTTGCCGCCAAGCGCGGCAAGGTGTTGTTGGTCAGACGCCGATCGGACGGCCTGTGGATGTTCCCGGGCGGCCGCAGGCACGCGCGCGAGTCGGAGAAGGACTGCCTGCGGCGCGAGATCAAGGAGGAGCTGCCCAAGCTGAAGCTCGGCAGGATCAGCCTCTGGAAGGAAGTGACGGCCAGGAACAAGCGCTCCGGCCGCAAGATGAGCGACGCGATCTTCATTGCCAAGGGCGCCAAGGGCAGGCTCGCCATCGGCGACAAGAAGGAGATCGACCGCGCCGCCTGGCACAAGCCCCGCGGTATCCGCCTGACCCCGACCTCGCGTTACATCCGCGATCGGCTGTTTCCGAGGAAGCAGCGGCGGCGGAGATGAGCTACTCCTCATCCTCCGTCCCGTGCGTCCGCCCGGCATATGATCGCGAAAAGCTAGCGCCCGTTTGCGATGCGGATGCCCTGGTTCCTTCAGTCTCGCGCTGCTCCTTGCGGGCCTTGCGCGCGCGCCTCATCGCGAGCTTGACCTGAGGATTCGGCGAATCCTCAGCGAAGAACAAGACAACTTCGCAACTCGGACATTGCCGCGAATAGCCGTCCTGCAACCGCCCCGCACGATCGCGAAACACGGTCTTGCAGCGCGTGCACTGAATTTGGACAAAGCTCACGTGCGAACAACAATGACTATTCGAAATGCATCGTTACGTGACGCCAAATGTCTGAAGAAAGCTTGAATGCCGGCATGAGATGATCGGCAGGGCCCACGGCATCCGATGCAACGGACGCGAGCATGCGGGCGGCGCTAGCGGAATCCGCGGCCGCGTCATCTCCGCAAGAGGCGGGTGCGGCGTCCGCTAAAGCTGCCCGCTCGACCGCTACTGCTTGGCGGCCAGTGCCTCCAGGCAATGGTTGAGATAGAGGGTGCGATCTCTCGGCAGCACCTTTTCCAGATCCGCCTTCATGGCGCATTCGCGCTGCCGTATCTGCTCGGCACGGCGCTTTTCCGCGGCCTCGCGATATTCGGGAGCGACCTTGTTGGGGTCGACGAGGGCCTGGGATCGTGCGGGGTCGGCAGCAAAGAGTGCAACGGCTGCGATGATAATGATTGATTTCAAATGAGCCTCCGTAAAAGGGCTTATCCTAGCGCCCGGTTTCGGAAGGCTCAAACGCTAAGTGAGGGCGAACGACAGCGCAGCTCTGTCCGAGCCGTATCGCCGAAGGCCGGTCGGAGGCGTTGGTTTCGCCTACTCGGCACGCCGAACCGATAGCGCGATCCGCGGCTAGATGAGTTTGGCGACGTCGATGCGCCGGGTGAAGTCCGTCACTTCGAGGCTTGGTCGATCTTGTGAGCCAAATGCCCGGTATCGTGGTCGCGACGCAACTGGCTCAGCGACGTTTCGTTCAACTGAAGCAGGACCTCACCGAGTGTTGTCGTATCCGGATACCCGGCCGCAAAACCCTTTCCGTAGATCTTGCGCAACGTACCGACCATCGTATTGCCGTACTTCTTGCTGATCGCGCCATCCTTGTCCCGATGGCGGCCATCCAGGCCCGTTTCCTTCATGTGTCTCTCCCTGTAGGGCGTCTGCGCGCCTGGGGAGACCGTGCTCCCAAATGAGTTGATAGGCAACTGCATGGCGCGCGGGCGTTGAGCGCCGGTTCGTGCCACCGCAACAGCGTTGCCGTCGAGTGTCCATCGTGTGGAACAAACCGGCGAAATCGTGTGAACCAGTTCACAGTCGATCTCCGAGGCCACTGTTATGAAGCCCTCATTGCATTACCGATTGATATTTTGAAAACGCCCCAGCGCTCCCTACCAGGCGCTGGGGTTTTCATTTGGATCACCGCAACGCCCAGGGTTCGCCAAGCGCGATCTGATGGGCGGTGGCTTCTGAATAGCGAACGCGGGGCGGCTACGCGGCCTGCTCCTCAAACGAGGAGTATACTCGTCCGGTTGGATCAATGATCTGAACGTCCCGGCACCCGTCCTCGACGAGCTCTCTGGCCTTCTTGAGAGCGGCCGCGAGTGACAGCCGCTTGAGGCTGACGACGCCTGCCGTGTCGAAACCGCTGATTTCAAACATGCCGCTCTCTCCTGTTTTGCTGAATCCTATACCTTTTTGGGGAGTTGTCTGCGGCTTTGTCGTGCTTCGAAGCAGGCTGCCCCATGATCAATTCCATCGCATAGACCCCGTAATCGGCCGGGGTGGCTGGAGATGCCGGGCGACCAAGCCGCTAACGTAGAATTAAGCTGAAATGCCGACAATTTTGGGCAGTTGTAGGTGGGTGCTGCGTAGAGGAGTCGTCGCGAGGACGTTCCGCCGTCGGCTTCCTTTTGCCCGCTCATTTGAGGTCAATGCACATGACCACGACATCGGAAGCGCAAGGCCTCGTCGAACAATTCGACCCTGTAGCACTGGCACTCGCCGCCGCAGCACCCGAACCTGCAGCGCAGGAAGCTCCAGTACCTCTCAAGCGGTCCAGCCGGAAATCGGTCCTGGCGCTGTCGGTGTGCGCCCTGGCCATCAATGGCTCGGCGGCCATCTACACATTGCCGTCTGATTTTCCCTCTCCGAATTTCAGCAGCTTGGTTGAACTGCTTCCGCGCCGGGAGGCTTCCGCGCCAAAAACGGATCCGGTTGTCGCTGCCTTGAAGGATATTCAGTCGGCCCAGCAGCAGCACACGGCGTCGCTGCAGGAGAATAACCACGCATGGCAGCACAATGCTGCTCTGCTGCAGCAGGATTCAATGGTGCTCCTTTTTCTGCGGCAGAGCATCACGGACGAACGGGTCGATGTGAGGAAGATATCTTCGCAGCTTTCCACGCTCATTGCGAAGGTCGACACGCTGCAAAGTGCAATGATGTCGGACGTCACGTCCTCCATCCGAAGAGCGCATGCTCGCTACGGACTGTCGGCAGCCATGCGCAAACGGATGGCTCGGCAGTCGAAATCTGTAGGGCCTGTTTCGGTTGGAGGAGCTCCCCTGAGCATGCCGGCTGCGACGTTGGCTCCGGAAAGCTGAGGAATCGTCAAACAAGTCGCTTGGGACCAGGTCCGCGCTAGTTCCAAGGGCTTAGGCTGCGCGATTTAGTGCACTGGCACTGCCGCAATTCTTGCGCTTCACACCCTCCGCAACCGCCCGCTCGACCTCGGCGGCGAGCACGCTCAGGTGATCCGCGAGCTTGGTGAATAGTTCGAGCTTTCCACCGAGCGAAAGGTACAGCCAATGTCGAAAACCGAACAGACAAAATTGCCGAGTTTTCCCAGCCTCGGGCTGGTCCAAACGGCGGATCTTCTGGGGCACTATATTGATGAAGGGGCGTGTAATGGATGATCGTGCGCGACTGGATGATCGTCACTTCGCTCTGCGCCAACACCTTGCGGCACTCGCTTCTCAAGTTTCCGAACTTGAGATCCTTCGAGGCCAAGTAGCCGAGGCCGAGCGCAGAATCTTCGGTGTGGCAGGCGAAACTAGGAAGGCGGTTTATGAGGAGTCCAGTTGGCCCGGCCAGCACGCGATAATGTGAATCGGCGACGAAATCGGGCCTTTGAAGACTTAGCTGCTACCGCCCCAACCCCGGGGGCTGGATTTTGGACAATCGTGATTACCGACAGCAATTTGAGAACATGTCTGTCGATGAGCTGTGGGCTTTGTTCACGGACGTCGATCAGATTTTGGCCGCGAGGATCATTGCTAAAAAGGAAGAACTAGGTACCCGGAATCAGAGCTGAGTGATACGGCGACCCTTGAAAGGACGTTGGCAGACCTTTTTCTTGGTCCAGACGAAGGGCTCGGCTTTGTCGTTGTACGCGTTGACGTAGGCATCGATGTGTTCCTGAAGCTGTTTGAGGCTTGTGAAGGAAGCACCGCTGAGCGACTGCCCTTGCAAGATCGAGAACCATACCTCGACCTGATTGAGCCAGGACGCGCTTGTCGGGGTGAAATGAAAT
>NZ_JADPKQ010000016.1:0-11987 GCF_023074015.1 Bradyrhizobium sp. 142 | reverse complement strand
CAAACAGGATCGACACCTCATGAGCCAGACGCCCTGTAAGCGATGCGACTATCTGCTTCCGATATGCTGGTCCCGCGCCGGCGGCGATCTCGCTCAACCAGCGTGCGGATCGCCCCTCGATCCGATCCAAGCGACCGCCGAAGCTCCTCCCGCACTCGCCCGATCTCGCGTGCGCGCAGATATCCAGCTGGCATCAGGCTAACATCACCCACGTCATCGACATCGGCACCAACATTAAATCCCCATAGCGCTCGCCGCACTATCGGTGCCCAACTTCCCGCGACTTCGTGCCTTGGCGCTTTTTGGACGCCGGTCAGTTGAGCGTGCCGAGCCTCCTTGTTGCCGGCGTCCAAAAACCAACACACAAGCGGCTTCGTCACATCGAGCAGAGATGGTCCGGTTTGTGCCCCGCGAGCCGATATCGGTTTAGCTCCTAGCGCATGTTGGCATATTCGGTCGCTGCCGCTTTGCAGGCTGCCATCTTTGAACACGCCAGCACGGCGCCATCCCGCAAGGCATTCTCATACGAATCGTCTTTGTGGTTGGCATGAAGATAGGCTCCGAGCAGGGCTGCGGCGACCAAGATCACGATATAACGGGCCCGCTCCAGAATGAGCCGCGCCTTAGGGTATTTGTCGATGCGGGTGACCGTCGCCAAGAAGATGGCCGGTGTGCTCACCAAGAGGACGGCGACTCGGATGCTGTCCGACTCGATATCCAGCCGGTTGAGAACCTGATGTTCGAGCCAAAGGCAAAGCGCGATGAAGCTCCAGATGGTGGCCCAGTAGCTGGCCACATCAAAGAGAACCTTGATGGGATCGTCCTCATGCGACTTGGGGGCGGTGTTCTCGGTGCTGGCCATTCCTGCATTCCTCGTTAACGGGCAGCAGTAATTGTAGACGATAGTCATCATGGCTCAACGATAAAATGGGACTCATAGTCCGTAGACCAAAAGTCATCACAACGGCCTGCTCCCGTGGATGGATGACGAGACAGGCATCATTGACGTGGTGGCGACGGCCGTGCGGAGGGCCCGCAAGGGTCTCGGGCTGTCCCAAGAGGATTTGGCCTTAGAGGCGGGGCTAGACCGCACTTACGTCAGTCAGGTCGAGCGCGGCACCCGCAACTGCACTATCATCGTCCTGGCCCGCTTGGCTCGCGCCTTGAAGACCACCCCTGATCGCTTGCTGGTCCCCCAGAGGAAGGGTCGGGGGCAGTCCTGAATCTCGTCCGGTGTCAGAGTGGTCACTTTGAACACCTGACCCATGTCGCGCGGCAGCGGCGGTATGTTTTGCGAGAGGCACCGCCCAGAGTCCCAAGCCATCAGACCAATGCTTGATGTCAGAGCGGGGTGAGGAAAGGACGCTTTATATAGTTCATGGCCTCGGTCTCTTGGTGTGGCCCGAAGGGGAGGGTGGTGGTCACTCACCCGAACTAGGAGGTGACCCTACTGGGTTGACCTGGGGGGACTCCGCTAGGAGGGGCTCTAGAGGTCGTCGCTAAGGGAGGGGTGGTTTCACCTCCCAACTTGAAGGCAGCCCTAAAGACAGCAGTGAGATAAGCCTCCAAGTCTTCCCCTTTAAGTTTCTCCCCCTAGCTTCCCCCTCCATTAGCGGAGGCGTAAGGGCCTATTTCGCCCTAAGCGTCTGTTATTTCGCGCAAAATTCTATGGAAACAATCGCGCACGGAGATCCCGTCCACGCGTTGAAGGCGGCCTGCATCGCGTCGGCCGCAACGTCGGCTTTTGATTCCGCGACCAACACAGCGTCATGCAGCGGCAGGGCGGTGACCCCAATGCTCGCGAGATACGTGATGACCCCTATCAGCATGTCGCTCTCGATGCGCATCAACTGAAAGCCGAGCCCGGCACCGAATAGATCAGCGATGGGGGCATGGCGCGCACTCAGCATCCTGATGGCGTCCCGGAGCTTCAGGCCCGAGGGAAAGTGCTGAAGCGTGTCGTCTGGCCAATTCCTCAACGGCCCGTCCGAGAACAACATCGCGTTCATGAGTGTTTTCCAGCCATCGCGCCCGGAGCCGTCTCCCGCCACATTATAGATGTCACCGTCCGGCTGCGGCTTGCCGGCCCTTACATATGCGAGGCGCGGGAAGAGTTGCCTGTAATCGACATCGGCAATTCGCTCGCCATCAATCCGGATGCGCTCAAACCGCTCGGCCCGCTCCGTGCCCATCCAGAAGCCGCCAGCGAGCCGGCCTCCGTGCTGCCAGTTGGCGTTATTGAAGATGCGCCGAAGAGAGCGGCGATAGGGCGCGATGACTTGTCCATCCTTCCCTAAAGAAAGGCCGGCGTCCTGACCGGTCACCTCGACATCCGCGCTGCGCAGAAACTCATTGATGCGCCGTATCTGTCCCGCAAGTTGGCGAGTGTTGGCTGTCTCCCGGAAGGCAATCGTGGCCGCACGCCCCGCATCATCCTTGTCTTCCTTCAAGATGATCAGTGCACGGTCGTCGATTTGATGGACGCTCCGCCAATCGGGCGGGGCCAACGGAAGATGCTGAGCTAGAGCCTCGCTAGGTTGAATAAGCGACGGCGCCCGCATTTTAGCGGACAGTCTGTATCCCCTCCGCTCCTCTTCGATCAGGCCAAGCGATGAAAGCAAATCAATCGCGGATAGGAAGTGCTGGCCATATACGGGGTTGCCGCTGCCACTGCCTCGCCAAAGAAAGCCATGTGACCGAGGCACCGCAAGCTTTGGGCTGCCTGACTCGATTGCGCTGAGCAGGATCAAGTTGCAGGCCAGTACTTCAACGGCGAGGCCGAAGTTCTCCCTGTCCGCCTCCTTCCGCGCTCGCTTCCTCGCGCCGCTTGCGGACTCGTGGAGCAACAGCGCCTCGCGCAAACGTTGGACCGCATAGCCAAGCTCGACCGACTTGGCCCGGAGGAGTGGATCGAACCACATTATGCCCGGTGAATGCGTCATTGCTGTGTGGAGTTAGGTGCTCAAAATGGCCGGCCCGAAACCCCGATATGCACGCACTGCTTCACTTCGACCAGATATGTCGCGCGAATGCTGCGGCTCGTGATTTCCTCGGGGCATTGATTAGCTCGCCGCACGGGGCCGCCCATAGCGCTCCCGATGGGCCTGGACGCCAGCGACATGCTTCTCGATGACCCATTCGCACAGCTGCTCCAGCATTCGGCCCATCTCGCGCAACACCCGTCCGGTGGACTTAGGGAAGGCGTGCATTTCGGTGCGCCGCTTCCTGCCCTGATGATCCTCTATGATCCAGACGCGATGCGTGCCGGAGGCCAATCTATGGCAAGATTTCGCGATCTGAACCCTTCGAAACTCCTTTGTCTGGGGCGCCGTCGAGTCAGCTTTGATCAGCGTGGAGACAGCGAGGACGATGGAGACGATGCGCTGCGGCGGCACGCCCTCAACGCGGAGCCGCGCCAGTCCGATTTTGGCCCGCTTGGTGGCTGACATGCCTTTGAGCCGCGTCGCAATCTCCACGGGGCCGGCACCCTCTAGGGTTTGCCCCATGTCGGCAATTGCTGCGGCAATGAACTTATCATTGGCTGCCCGAAGGCCGACATACGCGGTCGCTGCCGTGATGTATGGCCGCAACTCGGAAGCCGTGAAGGTTGACCGCCAATAGCTACCGTGTCGTGCCCGGTGCTCAACGTGTCTGCGGCAATGATGTGGTGCCAACCCCTCACGGACGGCCTTCATTGTTGGCCGCCCGCAGCCCGGTATCGAGCAAGTGGAAGCAGAAAAAAGCGGGCCTAGACGGATGCGCTCCTTCAGGGCCCGAGTTCGTTCGTAGCGATCAGTCATTGCAAGCTGACCGGGTTGTTGCCGTTCTTGAGGAACATTATTCCTCGTCTTCGTTCGGCAGGCCGATAGGGAAACCCATCTTTGCCTTGAGTGCTCGGATTTTGCGTCGGGCCTCCTCGAAGAGCTGCCTCTTTGCGGTGCGCATTTCGCTCACGACGAGGTTTTCCAGGCGCACTAAGTCGCGACCTGCGATCACCAGTTCATAGTGGGGCTTCTTAGAAATTCCAGCCGGAGCAAATGGGCCGGAGGGAGTTCGGTCGGCGCCGAGCGCGGCCGCAATGGCTTCGAGCCTGTCGGGATAAGCCGACTTGAATTTTGCAAACGTCTTCAGGCGTTTGATTCCGATTTGGCCGAAAGAGTCCATGACGCCGGCCAGCCAAATAGCGTCCTTCTTCGTGGGGGCTGACATTATCATCTTTCCTTTTAGTAGAGCGCTGAATGCGCCTTTCGATTGCCGCTATTCAGAGCGGCGAGAGAGGATGTTGTGTGTTGGGTCTTTTCGAATTTCGTCTATGAAGTGATCCTTTCCGTCTTCGTCGGTGTATCTCCAGTTCAGCCAGGCGTTTTCCGTGCCTCCAGGATTTACCGACTGGGATAGCTTGTTGAGCGAATGATACGACTTGCCTGTTGAAGGCACGAACCACCGATCGTGCTCTGCGATCGCCTCGTATTTCCGTCCTTTGTAGACGCGGAATATCCGCATCCCTTCCGGGAAGTGTGCGCCGCTTCGCTCGTCGTAAAACCCTCCCATCCGCCCGCCGCTGGGAGCAACTGCCGCAGGGGCCGGAGGGAGCTTGAAAACTCGACGCAGGATGGCGTCTTCGGTCTCGTCCCCTTCTTTGTGAGCCTTCCAGATGGCGGCGAAAACATCGCTGGAAACGTTGATGGTCTTCATATCCGTCTATCTCTGCAAAAACTGGTTTCTCAGAAAATAGTAGTAAATGAGGTTTTTACAAGGTAGGATGCTGCGAAACTTCGGTCGAAGCCGAAATTCCAAAACGGGGATGGATGGAAGCGAAAGAATTGAAACTTGTGGCCTACATGCGCGTCTCCACGCAGAAGCAGGGGCGCAGCGGACTGGGACTTGAAGCCCAGAAGGCTGACATAGAGAGATTTGCGGGAGCGCGAAGCGGACGGATCGTTGCCGAATTCACCGAAGTGGAAAGCGGCAAGAACAGCGATCGTGGCGAGCTCTTGAAGGCCCATCCGTCATGCTAAGATCACAGGAGCAACGCTGGTGATCGCTAAACTTGACCGGCTTTCCCGCTCGGCTTCGTTCACGCTGACCTTGCGCGATAGTGGGGTGAAGTTCCTTTGCTGCGACATGCCAGAAGCCAATGATCTGACGATTGGCGTGCTGGCCGTGGTTGCACAAGCGGAAGCGGAGGCTATCTCGCGGCGGACACGCGATGCACTGGGCGCGGCCCGCAAGCGGATTGCCGAGACGGGTCAGCGGTCGCGTCCGGAGGTCAAACGTCTAGGCAACCCGAATGGTGCAGAAGCGCTGCGGCGGGCTCAGAGGGGCAATGCGGCAGCGGTAACCCGGATCAGTCAATGCGCCGATCAGCGGGCCAAGGACCTTGCATCGGAGATCGAAGCTATCCGCGAAGGCGGCGCGGTAACCTTGGCGGCGGTGGCGCAGGAGCTCAATCGGCGCGAGATCGTGACGCCGCGCGGCCGGAAATGGCATGCTTCGTCAGTGGCAAATCTGGAGCGTCGTCTAAAAGCGCTATAGGCGTCTGTCGCTTTCGGTCCTGGGCCAGGGGGAAATCCCAAAGCCGCCGCCCCGAGATCACGTCTCGCATCCGTGACCCAGTCTAATTTTCGTCCGGGGACCGGGCTTGCACGGGGGTATCTGCCTTGGATGCCGCCTTCGGATTGGATACTCTCCCGCGTCTGCTTCGGACGGCATTGGGGGAATAGTGGCAACAGACCTGCAAGATTTTTCGTCGCGCCTGTACGCAGCGGCTGACAAGATTTGGGCGAACGGCACGCTCCGGCCCGATCAATATGCACAACCGGTGCTGGCGCTCATTGCGCTGCGGCAATGGAGCAGAAATTTGAACAAGTTCATACTGCCTTAGCTCCGCAATATAAGGGACGTCTAAAGCCCGCTCCCGAGGATTATCAAGCAAGGGGCGCGGTGTTCCTGCCAGAGAACGCCCGCTTCTCGCGTCTCTTGGCGTTGCCCGGCACGGCCGACCTCGGGTCTGAACTTAACGCGGCCATGAGGGCAATCGCGGACGCCAACCCCGATCTCGCTGGGGTGCTCCCGCAGGGTTATGCGGGCCTGCCGAATGATGTGTTATCGGAGCTGTTGCGGCTGCTCGCTCCGCTGAAGATCGATCGTGATGCCTATGGCCTAATCTTCGAATACTTCATGGGCCAGTTTGCCTCCAGCTACATGCAGAAGGGCGGCGAGTATTTCACGCCCGCGTCCATCGTTAGACTCATCGTCGATATCATCGAGCCCTATCACGGCGCGATCTATGACCCGGCCTGTGGCTCCGGCGGCATGTTCACCCATTCGGCGGAGTTCGTCGGCCGTCATCACAAGGAGCCGTCCAAGGAGATCAGCATCTATGGCGTAGAGAAGATGTCTGACACGCTGAAGCTCTGCCGGATGAATCTCGCCGTGCACGGGCTATCCGGCGAAATTCGCGAGGCCAACAGCTATTACGACGATCCACACAAGCTGATCGGTCGGTTCGATTTCGTCATGGCCAATCCGCCGTTCAATCAGCCCGAAGTGGATCGTGCGAAGCTCGTGAACGACGCGGGCAAGGTTGATGCTCGTTTTCCGCTCGGCCTACCCACAGCCAACAACGCCAACTACATTTGGATCAATCTGTTCTATGCCGCGCTGAATCAGAAGGGCCGCGCGGGCTTCGTCATGGCCAATTCCGCGTCAGATGCCGGTGGCAGTGAGCGGGAGATCAGGAAAAAGCTGGTCGAGAGCGGCGCGGTGGACTGCATCGTCGCGGTCGGCCCGAACATGTTTCTGACGGTCACTCTGCCCGTGACACTGTGGTTTCTGGACAGGCGAAAGGCGAAAGGGCTGCGCGGCGATCAGGTGCTGTTCATTGATGCCCGTCACATTTTCCGTCAGGTGGACCGTGCGCATCGTACATTTGATCCAGACCATATCGAGTTTCTTGGCAATATCGCCCGTCTCTGGCGCAGCGAGGTGATCGAGACCGAAGCAGGCAGCGGGCCTCGCATGGCCGCTACATTTCCGGCAAACAAGTATCGGGACGTCCCTGGCCTCTGCAAACTTGCCTCGTGCAAGGAGATAGAGGCGCAGGACTGGAGCCTCAATCCCGGACGCTATGTCGGCATCGCGCCGGGCCAAGCACAGAGTGACGATGAATTCATGGAGGCGCTGGAGGCATTGCAGGAAGAGTTGGAAACCCTCAGTGCCGAAGCCTTTCAGTTGCAGGCGCAAATTGCTCGTAACGTAGCGGAAATTTTGGGCACGTCATGACGTCTTCACGAAATCATCCACTATTTAACACTCGTCTCCCAGAAGGTTGGCGGCGATTGACCGTTGATGAAATAAAATCTTCGGAGAAGTCGTCCTGTGTGGCAGGTCCATTTGGTTCGAGCATCAGTTCAAAATATTTCGTCGACACTGGAATCCCAGTAATTCGCGGAAGTAATTTACGCGATGATTTGACTCGTTTCGTTCCTAAAGGGTTTGTATTTGTAAGCCAACAACAGGCAGAAAAATACCGTGCCCAACATGTGCACGCTGGTGATCTCGTTTTCACGTGTTGGGGTACTATCGGTCAAGTCGGCCTTATTCCAGCCGACGGTCCATTTCCAGAATACATAATCTCAAACAAGCAACTTAAGCTCCGACCCAACTTGGAAATTTCCGACCCGCTCTACCTCTTTTACTACTTCGCAAGCTCCCAGATGGTTCAGCACCTACGCAATAAGGCTATCGGCGCGGCGGTGCCCGGCATCAATCTAGGAATATTGAAAGGGTTGCCCGTAGTCCTCCCTCCTCTTCCTCTCCAGCATCGTATCGCCTCTATCCTCGGAGCGTATGACAATCTGATCGAAGTGAACCGACGCCGGATTGCAGTGCTGCAGGAAATGACGCGGCAGCTATTCGAGGAGTGGTTGTCCGCTTCCGATTTCCGGGCCATGAAGGCCACAAGATGGTCGATACGCCAGAAGGGGCATTGCCGGAGGGATGGAGTATCAATCGGATTGGTGATCTCACAATCTTTCTTTCGCGCGGCATTGCCCCGAAGTACGACACAGATTCCACATCCCTTGTGATTAATCAGAAATGTATTCGAGCGCAGCGGCTTTCGCTGGCTGCAGCACGAGGGCAGAACAAAGCCGTGCCCGAGGAAAAGATCGTGCGTGCTGGCGACGTTCTGATCAATTCGACCGGGGTCGGAACGTTGGGGCGTGTCGCACAAGCGGAGGAAGTTCCTATTGGGCTCACCGCTGATTCCCATGTCACCATTGTTCGCGCCGAGCCTAACTTAGACCCAGACTTTTTTGGCTTAGCACTTCTCCGAATGGAACCTGTATTCGAGCGACTTGGGGCCGGCGCAACGGGCCAGACTGAGCTTAACCGAAGGCGCATTTCCGACCAGGCCATTATAGAACCGCCCTCAAGCCTTCAGATTGATTTCGGAAGGCATGCGCGGCCGATCCGTTCGTTGGCATTCAAGCTCACCCAGCAGGAAGATGTTTTGATGAAATCGCGCGATCTGCTCCTCCCGCGCCTGATATCCGGCGAGCTTTCCGTTACCACCGTCGAGCGCGAGTTGGAGGCGGTGGCCTGATGACCCCTGCGGGTTCCGGAAAATCTCTGTCCAGTGTCATCACCAGTGAGGATGAGCTGGTCGAAACGCCGGGGCTTGATCTGCTGGGAGAGCTGGGTTGGGCTCGCGCCGACTTGATGGACGAGGAGTTGGGGTCGAATAATCCCACCGGGCGTCTGTCTTTTCGCGAACTCGTGCTGCCCGCCAGACTTCATGACGCGCTCCGCAAACTTAATCCATTGCTTCCTGATGAGGCGTTGCGGCAGGCTGAGACGGAACTCACGACGAATCGCTCCGCGATGCTACCCATTGTTGCCAACCGCGAGGTCTATCGGCTTCTGCGCGACGGCGTCGTGGTGCAGGTGAAGCAGCCGGACGGCTCGCTGCAGGATGAGCGTGCTTTCTTCATCGACTGGGTGAACCCGGTCGCGAACGATTACCTGATGGCCTCGCAGGTCTGGATCGAGAGCCGCTCTATTCACGCCGACCCGATGCCATCGGCTTTGTCAACGGCATTCCCCTGCTGCTGATCGAATGGAAAGACATCACCAAACCGGTGCAGGAAGCGTTCGAAGCGAACCTGCGGGATTATCGAGACACGATCCCAGGCCTGTTCGATTTTAACGCGTTTGTTATTCTCTCGAACGGCCTCGAAGCTCTGATGGGGCCGAGTCATTCGACTTTTGAGACGTTCGCCCCGTGGAAACGCTTGGAGGAGGGTGGTCCGGAAAGCGTCGCGCTGGAGACGATGCTCTGCGCCACCTGCGAGCCGACCCGTTTCCTCGATCTGGTCGAGAACTTCCTGCTGTTCGACGACGCCAAGGGTGGTCTGCGCAAGGTGGTTGGCAAGTATCATCAGGTGCTGGGCGTCAATCGCGCCATTGAGGCCGTGAAGGAGATTGGCGAAAATCAAGGGCGGCTTGGCGTATTCTGGCACACGCAAGGCAGCGGCAAGAGCCTGTCAATGGTGATGTTTGCCGAGAAGGTGCTGCGACGGTTTGGCGGCAACTGGACCTTCGTGATCGTTACCGACCGTCAAGAGCTGGACGATCAGATCGCGGAGAACTTCGCGACCACCGGGGCGCTGACCAAGAATGTGCAGGACTGTCAGGCGCAGAGCCGCACACACCTACGCGATCTTCTCTCCGGCCAGGAGCGCTACATATTTACTCTCATTCACAAGTTCTCGACGGCCGACCGGGAGCCGATGCCCGTGCTCTCAGGCCGCAGCGACATCATCGTTATCACAGACGAGGCGCACCGTAGCCAGTACGATCAGCTTGCAGCAAACATGCGCCGAGCGCTGCCCAATGCAGCTTTCATCGGTTTCACCGGCACGCCACTGATTGCCGGACAGGAACAGCGCACCAAGGAAGTCTTTGGCGACTACATCTCCGTCTACAACTTCGCTCAGTCCATCGCCGATGGCGCGACCGTTCCGCTCTACTATGAGGCGCGAAAGCCGGAGTTGCAGCTCGCTGCGGACGAACTCAAGGACGAGCTCGACGATCTCTTGGATCAAGCGGTGCTGGATGAGGAGCAGGAGAAGAAGCTCCAGCGGACCTTCGCCACGCAATATCACCTGATTACCCGGAATGACCGTCTGGATGAGATCGCTAAGGACCTCGTGCGTCAATTCACGGCGCGGGGTTATCTTGGCAAGGGCATGTTCGTGGCCATCGATAAGGCTACGGCCGTGCGGATGTACGACAAGGTGCAAGCCACATGGGCGGACGAGCTGAAGGCTCGCGAGGAGCGGCTCGGGAAGGCGTCCGATCTGGAGAAGCAAGCGCTCACCGAACGGCTGGCCTGGATGCGCTCCGTGGACATGGCGGTGGTAGTCAGTCAGGGCCAGAACGAGATCGATGATCTGAAGCAGAAGGGTCTCGACATCCTGCCGCATCGCGAGCGGATGCAGAGGGAGGACCTGGAAACGAAGTTTAAGGATGCCAGCGATCCGCTGCGTCTCGTGTTTGTCTGCGCGATGTGGATCACCGGTTTCGATGTGCCGACATGCAGCACCGTCTATCTTGACAAGCCGATGAAAAACCACACGCTCATGCAGACCATTGCGAGAGCCAATCGCCGAACTCCGGGCAAGAACGCAGGCGTCATCGTGGATTACGTGGGTGTGTTCCAGAGCCTGCAAAAAGCGCTGGCGATCTACGCGGCCAAGGGTAGTGGCGAGGACTCGCCGATCAAGGACAAGCAGGCGCTGGTCGATGCGCTAGAGATCGGGCTGAAGACGGCCCGCGCGTTCTGCTCTGGCCTGGGAGTAGACGTGGATTCCATCTACAAAGCGGAGAAGCTTCAGCGACTGGCTCTCATCGGTCAGGCCGTGGAGACTCTCATCGCGCCAGATGATCGCAGGCGTAGCTTCTTCCGCGTGGTGAGTGCGACGGAACGGGCCTATAAGGCACTGCTGCCGGATGACCGTGCGGCTCCATACCTCAAGCCGGTGGCCGCGCTGCATGTCATCGCTGAGGCGGTTCGCGGCAAGCTCGGTCCGGTAGACATCTCGGCGGTTGCGGCGAAGATCGAGGCGCTGCTGGATGAAAAGATCGAGGGCGTGGCAATCACCGCTCCGATCATCGAGGGCGATGCGGCGGGTGGACGAGTCGATCTCTCGGCTATTGATTTTGAGAAACTTGCCAAGCTGTTCGCCAAGCAGCCCCGCACGGCAACTGAGACGCTTCGCGAGGAAGCCGAAGAGACAGCCCGCAGGATGGCAACGCAGAATCCATTCCGTGTGCAGTTTGTGGAAAAGCTGGAAAATTTGGTCGAGCAATACAATCTTGGGAAGCTTGACGTGCAAGCGTTCTTTGAAGCCCTGAAGGCGCTCATTGCAGCGATGGATGAGGAGCAACGCCGGGCTGCGCGAGAGAACCTCACTGAGGATGAGCTCGCTGTCTTCGACGTTCTGACCAAGCCGGAGCCAAAGCTAACCAAGGCACAGGAAACGGCCGTGAAGAAAGTGGCGCGAGAGCTGCTGGAGAAGTTACAAGATCAGCTCGCCATTGATGATTGGAAGGTCAAACAGCAGACCCGGGCTGCTGTTCAAAGCACCATCCGCTTCACGCTTAACGAGCTGCCGGAGGAGCCGTATCCCGAGAAAGTTTGGAGCGAAAAGATAGACGCGGTTTGGTCGTTGATATTTTCACGGGTACCGCACGCTAGCGGGACAAATAAAGGCTTATGAATGGGCGCATCAAAGATACCAATTTATGTTTACGTTGATGAATCAGGAAATACAGGGAAGAACATTTTTGATGAAGCTCAGCCTGATTTTTTCACCGCTGCGTTAGTCTTACTGCGTCATAAATTTTTGCGCGATCGCGGACGCAGGATCGCTCTTGCGCAACATGGACATCGCGACAGACTTCTGACGAGGGCGAGAACG
>NZ_JADPKQ010000536.1:0-12037 GCF_023074015.1 Bradyrhizobium sp. 142 | reverse complement strand
CGCCCATGCCCGGCGCAAATTTGTCGAGGTCTACAAGACGACCCAGTCGCCATTCGCTCGCGAGGTGATCGAACGGTTGCAGGCGGTCTATGCCATCGAAGGCCCCGGCGATCACACTCGCCAACAGTGACATAGGGCGTTGCACGGTGGCTACGATCTCGATGCCGATTTTAGCCAATCAAAGTTACTCCTGATCCGGTACAACGGTACAACACGATCTCCTGAGCTTTGGAGCAGGCATGCGACTCAATATGAGTGAGCCGGATTTTTGATAGATACCGGGTTTGATTGCCGGAGAACCGTCCAGCAGATCCAGGAAGATATCGTCGTGATCGAGGCTGGGCTGGCGCGGTTGGATGGCGCGGCGACGAGCTAATCGTGCCAGCTATTCCCGTTCAGATGCGGCATTCTTAGACGGAGCGGCAAACCGGAACGAACATCGCCGGTAGCTGCCACGAAACCAATCTCTGTAGGCCACGAAGTGATCCTGAAACAAACGCCGTCAACAGTTCAGGCTTTCAATAAGGCTTATTGCGGAGCTAAACCATGAACCTTGAAACAGATAGAATTGCAGTCGGCACCCGCTTTAAGATCAGCGATCTTGGAGCGGTTCGCTGCCCAAATTTGGCTCACAAGATTGGCATCGTTGTCGGCTTGAGCCGTCGGACCACCGGCGTCACCGTGCTGTTCGACGGCGACGCAAGACCGACTTGCCTGTACAGGGGCTATATATCTTCAACATCTTAGCAGCCTGGGGCGGCCCTAAGCGGTTCAGTGCTGGCGGGCTGGTTCTAGCCTAGGTGCATTCACTCGCATGCCGCTGGCTTGGACCTCTGGCCAGGCAAAGCGCGCGATCTTCTAGGAACGCGTGTTTGCGAAAGCTGTTGGAAGCTGTACGAATTAGCGGAGGTGCGGCCATGCTGGATCTGGCCTACGCTCGCGATCAGATGGTCGAGCGGCAGCTCGCACGCCGAGGGATCCGCAGCAGTTATGTGTTGAACGCCGTACGTACAGTACCGCGCGAGGCGTTCGTGCCGGAGGGCTTGCAGGAGTTCGCCTACGAGGACACGCCGTTGCCGATCGAGGCCGGCCAGACGATCTCGCAGCCCTATATCGTGGCGGCCATGATCGAAGCGGCCGCAGTCCGTCCCGGCGATCAGGTGCTGGAGATCGGCGCTGGGTCAGGCTATGCCGCCGCTGTCCTCAGCCGGATCGCCGCCCGCGTGTATGCGATCGAACGGCACGAACCACTTTCCCGCTTGGCGGGGCAGCGCCTGGCCCGGCTCGGATATGACAACGTCGAGATCCGCACGGGCGATGGGACCAAGGGTTGGCCTGAAGCCGCGCCATTCGACGCAATCCTGGTGGCCGCCGGCGGCCCCGCCATCCCCCAAGCTCTGAAGGAGCAGCTCGATGTAGGCGGCCGGCTGGTCATTCCGATCGGCGAGGACCTGGGGGACCAGCGCCTCGTGAAGGTGACACGCAAAGACGCCAGCCATTTCGAGGAAGAAGACCTTGGTGGCGTGCGGTTCGTGCCGCTGGTCGGCGAACACGGCTGGCGCGAGCAAGGAAGCGACCAGCGGGAGACGGAACGGCGGAGCTTCGAGGCGCCAACCGTCCGCTCACTTCCGGAGCTCATTGCCGAGGCCGCCGACCCGCTGCCCGAACTCGACGACCGGGCATTCGGGGCCTTCTTCGACCGGTTCGCCAGCGCTCAGGTCGTGCTGCTGGGCGAGGCGAGCCACGGGACCAGCGAGTTCTACCGCGCGCGCGCAGCCATCACCCGACGGCTGATCGAGCAGCATGGTTTCAGCATCGTCGCTGTCGAGGCAGACTGGCCGGACGCCGCAAGTCTCGACCGCTACGTGCGGGAGCGCCCGGCGCCCGCCCACGCCGAGCCGCCGTTTCGGCGATTTCCCAGCTGGATGTGGCGCAACACTGATGTCGAAGCCTTCATCGAAGATCTGAGGAACTGGAACCTGCAGCAGCCCGCAGACAGGCGCGCCGGCTTCTACGGTCTCGACCTTTACAACCTCTCCGTCTCGATGCGAGCCGTTCTCGACTACCTGGATCAGGTGGATCCAGAGGCTGCGCAGGTGGCGCGCCAGCGCTATGGCTGCCTAACGCCTTGGGCCAACGAGCCTCGGGCCTATGGACGTATGGCACTCACGCGCGGCTACGCCGCCTGCGAGGAAGGCGTCGTGAAGACCTTGACTGACCTGCTCGCCAAGCAGCTTCAGTACGTCGGCGACGACGGCGAAAATTTCATCGACGCGGCGGCGAACGCCCGTCTGGTGAAGAACGCGGAAGCGTACTATCGGGCCATGTACTATGGCGCGGCCGAGAGCTGGAACCGGCGCGACACCCACATGTTCGAAACCCTCTGCGCCCTTCTCGAGGCGAAGGGACCAAACGCGAAGGCCGTGGTCTGGGCTCACAACTCCCATATCGGCGACGCCTCAAAGACAGAGATGGGCGCGGTGCGCGGCGAGCTCAATATCGGCCAGCTCTGCCGCGAGCGGTTCGGCGAGCGCGCCGCGCTGATCGGCTTTGGCACCCATACCGGTACTGTGACCTGCGCCAGCGACTGGGACGAGCCGATGGAGACGAAACGGATCAATCCCTCGCGGCCCGACAGCTACGAACGCCTCGCCCACGACAGCAGGCGCGATCGTTTTCTGCTCGACGTGCGCGCGGGCGTGCACGAGAGCCTGCGAGCGCAGTTGCTCGAGCCGAGGCTCGAACGCTTCATCGGCGTCATCTATCGGCCTGAGACCGAGCACTGGAGCCACTATTCAGCTTGCGTGCTCCCACAGCAGTTCGACGCCTATGTTTGGTTCGACGAGACGACGGCGGTGACGCCGCTGCCGACTCGCATTCGCGAGGGGGCGGACGACACCTATCCCTTCGGACTTTGAACTATATCGCCATGCTTGAGCAGATCGATTATGTCCTGGCCAAGCTGGACTGCATGCGCGAGGCACGGGTCTGGCCCAATGGCCTGCGCTATCTCTGGACCGATGCCTTCGGTGTCGTGCTGCTGGCCTCGCTCTATCGTCAGCTCGGCAATCAGGCTTGGCTCGATCAGGCCGAAGCGCTGGTGGCCGACGTGGAGCGGGTGCTCGGCCGATCACGCGGTCTTCGCATCGGCGAGGCGCCCCATCGCGATGGGCAGTATTTCCACTATCTCGCCATGTGGCTGTTCGCCCTCGGCCGACTGGGCGAACACAAGCGGGAGTACCGCGACCGAGCGGTCCGGCTGGCCCAGGACATCCACCGCGCGTTCGTCGTCCCCGGCGTCGGCGTGATCTGGAAAATGCAGGAAGACTTAAGCGGGCCTTATCCCGGCTACGGCCTGGGCGCGCTCGACGCCTTCAACGGCTACGTCGTCTATCGCCTCCTCGATGAGAGTGCGCTGGCGCAGGAGATCGCTGAGATGCGCCAGCTCGTCGAATTCCAGTACCACGCTCTCGACGTTGACCAAGATGTGGGACTTGGCATGATGCTGTGGCTGGCGCACTTCTTTCCGGGGGAGTCCTGGGCGCAGCTGCAGTCAAATCGAGCCATCGACGCACTGGATCGACTCTGGGTGGATCCGCCTGGCTATTTCGCCCGCAGCCGGCGCGCGGCCGACGTCCACTTCGCGTTCACCAACTACGGCGTCTCGCTCGGCCTGCAGGCCATTGATCACCACCCAGAGCGAGTGAATAGGCTTAATGCCTACTTCGAGGCTTTCCGCTCCGGCGACGAGTACGACGTGGAGGCGATCACCCACGTGATGGCCTGCAACTCGCATTTCCCTGGCGCTTTCCTGGCGAACTGGGTGCCGTCCGGAAACGACCTTGGTAATGGGGTACTCGGGTTAATGCGGCGGCACGCCAGCGCCGGCGAGTATCGTCTATCCTGCAAGCATAGGGTCTCTGGCGAGGCGCCAGCAGCTTGTGGCGGAAACGCCAGTCGCTCTGTTCCTCGACGTTTTTCTAATGCATGCGGTTCTCGACAGGCTTGCCTCTCAGCCCATCGTGCGAGTGTTTCAGGTCCAACGATGGCGTTGGCTGCTCCTTCACGAAGCTCTGCGCCATCTCTCCCGGGCTGCCTTTCGCGATCGTGGTGCCGCCGTCGACAAATATCAGCGCTCCAGTGATGAAACTCGCCTCATCCGAAGCGGCGAAGGCGAACACATTGGCGATCTCCTCGGGAGTACCACGCCGGCCGAGTATCGTTCCGGCAAGGGTCTGCTGCTCCATCCGCGCATTCATTGGCCCGGTCTCCTTATGCGTCCAAGCCGTGTCGATTGGACCCGGGCATATGCAAAGCGCACGCACTCCGTATTTGCCCTGCTCGTAAGCCACCCCTCGCATGAAGGCATGAAGGAAGCCCTTCGAACCGCCGTAGGGCGCCGCGGTCGGCTCACCCATTTCGCCGGCTTCGGATCCGGTCGAAATCACGACACCGCGCGAGCGCTGAAGATGCGGCAGCGCAAACTTGGTCATTACGAACGCGGAGCGGATGTTGTTGCGAATGATGTAGTCGAACATCTCGACCGAATGATCCTGGCATTCGGCAATTTGAGGAAATACGCCGGCATTGTTGATGAGAATGTCCAACCCGCCGAATGCATCGATCGCCAGAGCGACGCAGGCTTGTGCGTCGATTTCGTCCGCTAGATCCCCGGGAAATGCTTCAGCCGTACCACCACGATCTCGGATCGCTTGAACGACATCCTCCACGGGATCGGTGGGCAATCCCGCGACAACGACTTTCGCGCCTTCCCTCGCGAACTTGTGCGCGATGGCCTCGCCAATGCCTGTGGCCGCGCCGGTCACGATTGCTGCTTTGCCATCCAGTCGACCTGTCATAATGAGCTGCTCTTGTTTGCCTCGCTATCAGGCGGTGAACGAGTTGAAGCAGCTGAGGTTCCATTTCGTCGCCGCAGCACATAATGTCGGATTCAGTTTAACGTCCGGCCCTTGAAATCCTGCGCAACCACACAAGTTCAGTAGCTCTGACAGCCCAACGGGAGCGTTCGATGAGACATCATTCGAACCCGAACAGTGAGGACTGGGAGCGCATCGCGGAGGACTTGCAATCGACAGCAGATGATCTTCCGCCTGGCGACGAAAATGAAGCCGCCGAACGAAAGGCGCAGAAGAAGAGGAAGGCGCTTGAAATCAAAAACTTGCTGACATCGCCGGAATTGCAGCCGCCCCGCTGATCGGTTGCGCCGTGGAGCATTTTTCGGTCATAAGCGGCCGTTCTCGCGGGAGTGCCTCGGGCATTTCGTTCAGAAGGCTAGCAGCTTTTTACGAATCTCGCACCGGCGATCCTAGGCTTGGAAGGTGTTTTGGGCGTTTAGCGGGATCAGCACAGCAAAAGGTCCAAAAGCTCGAAGACGAGCAGACGCGCGGCAAGATCATCGTCAACTTGGCGGCCTGAGCGCGAGAACGGGGCCTGCAACGAACTTCAGACAACTGGTAGCGCGACCCTCCGGTCTCGATTGGAATACATCTTCGTTCGATCAAGAAGGTTCAGCATGGCTAAGACAAATAAGCAGGCGCAGGCGCTTGCTATCAAGCTGTCGCGCGAGCGGCGGGCTGGCAAAAAGGTTCCTGCACCACCGAAAGGACGCTACAGCGAGGCGTCGCGGCGAAAGGCACGCCGCGATCTCGATGTCGGACAAGCGCGCGCAAGCGGCCGCGTCAACAAGAAGAAGCGGACATAGGTCCGGCCGCGGATGCGAGCTTCGGCCGGGGCCGGAGCGGCCATCGCGCTCAGCCCCAGCGCGCCGGTCATCAGGGCCGCGATTGCCATCTTCTCGTGTTCTCGAAACCGAAAACACTTCGCTTCTGAAAGGCTGGCCGATTTAGGCTCATGAACGCGCAGAGCTTCGCGCCTTGACCCGCAGCGGCAGGCCGTAGGCTGGACGCAACGTGACCCGCTGCACGGGCCATACCTCCGCATCAGATTGAACTCAAAGCCATGAGCAAGGACTGCGAGCACGATGGTCGCCTCCTGCAGCGCGAATGATGATCCGATGCAGGTGCGCGGCCCACGCCGAAAGGCATATAGGCAAACCGCGGAATCCTGTTTCTTGCCTCTGAGAGGAATCGAGCGGGATCGAACAGATCTGGTCTATCCCAAATCGCTCTAGGGCGCGATCACGACCAACGATCCGAACTTTACCTCAAAACTCCCGACCGTGTCGCGTCCCACGGGGATCCTGCTGAGAGCGGCGATCTGAGGATAGAGCCGCAGCGCCTCCTCCACCACGGCTCGCGTAACGATCAGCCGATCCGCCAGAGCTACGACCGAAGCGCTCAACTCGCGGTCGGCCTCGTTCCTGCACGCGCCTGCGCCATTCTGGCGCCTGAGATAGCACAAAGAGAGACCAGGTCAGGGCATTGGCCGTTGTCTAGTGACCGGCCGACAGAAACGTGAGAATGTTCGACCGGACTTCCGTCATTGACATCGGTCTTCCCGTCGACGGATCGAGCGCGCGCAGGAGCAGCGTCAGCAGGTCCTCCGGTGCGCCATTCCGGGCGGACGATGCAAGTCTGCGCCGCCTGGCTTCGATGATGTCGTCGATCACTCGTTCGAAGTACATGATGGTCTGGCGCAGGCGAGTGCGTCCGGGGCGCGGCACGAAATCGGGCACACCCAACAAATCCATCGCGCCGATGCGGCCGACCGCACCAAAATAGTGGTTCATCGCCGCGCGAAACTCGTCGATATCGTCGCCGATCCCGTCAGAAAAGATCGTGAGCGCCAAGACACTGAGCGTGAGCGACGTCATTTCCGCGGCGGCGTCGATCACGGCGCCCGCCTCCAAGCTGTACCATTTCTCGGAAAGCCGCTCTGCCGCCTTCAGCATCGCCGGACCGAGGAGGCGACCGTTTGCCGCGCGAAGAGTGGCGCCAGCGTGCGGCGCTGCACCTCCCATCGCTCCCCCTCGACGCTCAACAGACCGTCGGCAAGACCTTTCGACAGGATCCGGCGCTGGATTGAATCCTTGCGGTAATTGCCGGCGTCATCGAGCAGCACCTGTTTAATGGCGGAAGGTTCGTGGACCAGAAGCGCGTCCACGAATGGCAGCCGGAATTTGACGATGGGTTCGCGGAAGACCTCGGTGCTCCAGCACTCGAGCGGATTTCGCCTAAGTGTCACGATGAGATCAAGGAGGCCAAGCCGCCGCTCGGGCGGGTTCGGCGCGGGCGGTCGATATTCGAACGTGCGGTGCAACATGATTTGCAATCAACCAGGAAAAAAGAGGCAATCAGTTCCATGTCCGAAACTCGCTGCTCAGCAAAAAGTTCTCCTTCGCTGCCGGCGGCGAGGAGCTGAAATCAACATGCTTTGTCTTGTGCTGTCGCGATGCTGGGGAGGCCGGGAGCGCCGTCGGCGAGCAGCCGATTTTCCCTATGCCGCCGCCGCGCACCAGCTGCTGCGCATCCTAAGCCCTCGGCGGGATGAAGTCGCTGTAGAGGTCCCACACTGCCGGCCGGCAAGCTTCTTCAAAACTTGACTACTCCCGTATCCGCGATCTGTCCGGGAGCAGGGCTCTTACCGAATAGCCGGGCATTCAAATAGGCCCAGCCATAGGTCACGACAGAGGCAGCATTCGTCCAGTATTTTGCTTCTTCCACTCTAATCTCAAGAAGCGCGAGTTCTGGATCATCCAAACCAGAGGGAAACCAAACCCGGAATGCTTCCGACCAAAGCTCTTTGATTTTTTTGGGATCGTCTACGACGGGAGCCGTTCCGGAAAGCGACACATATTCGTAGTCTGAAGGATTCTTCGTAGTCTGAAGGATTCGCGACTATTACCTAACCGTCTCGCGTGATCTCTTCAACTTTTGACGAGTGCGCAAACGTGAGAAACCACACCGTGCCTTCAAAATCAGTCTGAAGCATCCCATTGGCCTCGAATCGAGCCGGCCATCCGGACTAACCGACACGAGAAGTCTTGACAAGGTTCCAAACCTTGCGCTCGATCTCGTCTTTGTTGGCTGAAGCGTTCATGAGCCCATTCGGTTCCGACAGCTTTTCACGAGTATTAATGCGGACCAGAGCGAGAAGGTTTCCAGACGGTTCTTCAAGGCGACCGGAAGCGTGTCATCGACGTCCACAGCCAAGCCTTCTGCGTCTGGAAGAGGTCTCGTCCGGGCCCACCGCCCTTCTCATTCACCTGACGCGCCCAAGGTGACCGCACGCGACGGCGCTACGGGCGGGTAGAACGGGCTGCCATAGTAGTCAACGCGCCAGCGGGTCCGGTCGCAATTGGAACTGCACCACCAGTGGGCTCGACCGTGTCGCATCCGCCGCTCCAGGCGCGCCCGGATAGGGCGCGTCGATGCCCTTGATATGAACTGGAGTGCGGTGCCCGGACGTGACCAAGAGACTACGGGCCTTCCAGCCCGCGCCGGGATCGTCGATCCGGCGGTCAATCTGTTTGGCGAAGAATTCCATCGGATAGGGAACGCGCATCATCGGCAGCACGGACGGGCTCGGCCGCGCCGCGGCATAGTCACTTCTGGATGACGGCCATCAAGTTGTGCTGCACGCTCGCTCGGCATCCCTGTCCTGCTCACGTGACATTCCATTTAACAAACTGGTCCTCAGCCAGTCCAACGTCCGGCATGTGAAGGTGGGCATTTCCATCGAGCAACTCGCCGAAAGCATCGCGCAGCGTACGCTCTTGCAAAGTCTCAACGTGCGGGCGGTTGTCGACGCCGATGGCAATGAGACCGGCATGTTCGAGGTGCTGGCAGGTGGCCGGCGCTATCGCGCGCTGGACCTTCTGGTGAAGCAGAAGCGCATGGCGAAGACGCAAGCCGTTCCTTGTGTCGTGCGCGAGGGCGGCATCGCTAAAGACGACTCGCTTGCAGAGAATCGCGAGCGGGTAGGGCTTCATCCGCTCGATCAGTTCCGAGCCTTCCAGTCCTTGAGTGGCGCCGGGTTATCCGACGAGGATATCGCGGCTCGGCATTTCGTGACACCGGCCATCGTGAAGCAACGGCTCCGGCTGGCATCCGTGTCGCCAAAGCTGCACGAGGTCTATGCCGAAGACGGCATGACGCTCGAGCAGCTCACGGCCTTCTCGGTCACGTCGCATCACACACGGCAGGAGCAGGTCTGGGAGAATGTCAGCCGATCCGGCTATGACGAGCCCTATCAGATCCGGCGGATGATGACGGAGAATACCGTTCGCGCGTCCGATCGCAGCGTGCAATTCATTGGGCTAAATGCTTACGAGCAGGCTGGCGGCGGCGTTTTGCGCGATCTGTTCGAGCACGATGATGGCGGCTGGCTCCAGGACGTCGCTTTGCTCGATCGTCTCGTGACGGAAAAGCTCAAAGCCGAGGCTGAGACGATTGCAGCCGAAGGCTGGAAGTGGATTTCGGTCGCCGTCGATTTCCCTACGGCCACACGGATGGCTTGCGTGAGCTGGAGGGCAAACCGGTCGATCTCTGCCCGGAGGAGCAGGCCACCATCGACGCCCTCAATGCGGAGCAAGCCAAGCTTGAATCCGATTATCGGGATGCCGACGAGTTACCCGAAGAGGTCGATCGGCGTCTCGGCGAAATCGAGGCGGCCCTGTTGGTCTTGGAAGGCCGGCCGATGATTTTCGATCCGGCCGAGATCGTTCGCGCCGGCGTCTTCGTCAGCGTCGACTCCGAAGTGCGCCTTTCGGTGGATCGGGTTACGTCCGTCCGGAAGACGAACTGCCCGCCGTCGACCCTAATGGCGGGCACGGCGACGACCGGTGGTAAGGCGGCCGGCGCCTCCGTCCAGCGCACGGTCATCGCGGTGGCCGACGGCGTTGCTGACGCGGAAGGAGATGATGAGGACGCGACGAAACCTCTGCCGGATCGGCTGATCACCGAGCTGACGGCGCATCGCACGCTTGCGTTGCGGAACGCGTTGGCAGAAAATCCCCGAATCACGTTTCTGGCGGTGCTGCACAACTTTGTACTGACGGCTTTTTACCGGTTCGCATCGTCCGGAAGCTGCCTTGAGATCGGGCTTCGCACGCCGACCTTTCCGGCCCAAGCTCCCGGCCTGAGGGAAAGCGCGTCCGCGAAGGCCGTTGAGGCGCGCCATGAAGCCTGGACGGCTCGCTTGCCGAAGGGGGAGAGCGATCTCTGGGATGCGCTCACAGCCTTCGACCGCGACGCGCAGGCGTCCCTGTTCGCTCACTGAGCGTCATTTGCGGCCAACGCCATCTATGAGCCGGCCAACCGCTACAATCAGGGCCGCGTCTGGGTACGCAAGAGGCCAATCGTCCGCGCAATTGATCGACCACCTGAAGAAGGCCGACATGGGCTAAGGAAGCCGAGCGTCTTCTCGATGGTTCGGCTGGTTGCCGGAGCCGCTGCGCCTCGTCGACCTCAATGCGGCGTCAGCGGAGCAGGAGAGTGAAGCCGGCCCGCTGCCCGAATTCCTCGCCGATGACGGGATCGGGAGAACGCGAGCGAAGACGATCCGCAACAGCTCGACGCGGCTGAGTGACATCGTAGAAGGGACGGCTCCGTCCGTCCGGCAATGCCTGGGGGCCGGTGTGTCGCGCCGGTCCTCATGATGGATGGCATGGATCGTCGTGCTCGATGTGTGCACCGGGATACCATCTCGCTCGCTAGCCGCGCGAAGGCCGCTGTTCCTTCATGCACAAGGAACGCTGGCATAAATAAATAAAAAGGCCCCAGCTCATAGGGTGGAAGGGGTTCCGAGCTGGGGCCCGCCATGAAGATTGCCTTTGGGTAAAGGCACGGGAAAACTTGGCGACCGCAGAAACGTTCCACAAAGTTGGGTTCATATCTTGGACGGCTATCCGCGATTGCTCGTCCCGCTTCCGTCGCGAGAAAGGGCGGAGAGCGGGTGTGGGATCGCATCAAGAAGCCGCCTAAGGCCGCCGCCTCTAACCTGCGGGTTTCTGATTTGTCCGCCTTGGTCCGAAACTCCTCCGCCCTCATCTGCCAATACCGAGGCGGGTGCATGCGTTCGATACCCATGAAGCCAATCCCCTCAATTGGTCCTCCACACTCGTTAATGGGGATATAGGTTTCAAAAGTTCCCGGTCCGATTAGGTTTGATGGTTTGGCCTGATGAAAGAGGGCGCCCAACTGAGGCGGCCTCGTGAGTTTTCATGGTTGGATACAATTTAATGTAGCGTGTATTTCATCGAAACCCGTGGGAGGGACACAAATGCCCGCCGAAGAAGAAGACCGACGCGAATTCTTGAAAACCTGCCGCCGGCGCGCCCAGCCGACCACGACTCTTGGGATGTCGTCTCGCCAGCGCCTCGTACACTGCACCGACGATCTGTTCATCCGCCAGAACCCGGTCAGCATGGGTCATCCAACCTTCGCGAAGATCGCTCACTTCCCCGGCGATCAAGCCGTCGCCGAAGCTCAGTTGCGCTCTGCGCATCTCAATCACGTTTCTTCCTCCCCCGCGGCACCGCCGCCTCAGGGCGCAACAGGTCGTGATTGAACTCGCAGATCGCCTCGATCGCGTCTTTCAGCTTCTGGTAATTCTCCAGCCAGCGGCGCACCTCGGCAACGCGCTCACGCCGCACACTGAACTGGCGCACGCGTCCACCCGCATAGCTCACCATCAGGACATGCACCTGGTGCCCTTCGCCGCGCGCGCATTTCGGGCAGCCGCTCTTGTGACGAACGGTGCGCTCCAGCAACGAACCGCGCGCAGCAGTTCGCTGGTGACCGGCAGCTTGCCGACAAGCTTCTCACGCGTTTGAAGGGCTCGCTTACGAATCATAAGAATGAATCAATTGCTGCCGCTTCAAGTCAACGCCAATCCGTTCGACCTTGCAGTTTTCGCCACACCAAGCGATTCCGGCTGCCTCACAAGGCCGCCGAATTTGCGCCGGAAAGTAGCTAGGGCGCCTAGCCGAGAGGCCGTGCTTGTCTGAAATGGAAAGAGTTGGGCGCGAACCTCCGGGCCACACTGCGCACCTCGCTCTCGGATGTCTCCAAGGCGATCTTCTGGGCGAGCATGACGTCTCCGATCGGCAGAGCGC
>NZ_JADPKQ010000484.1:0-12099 GCF_023074015.1 Bradyrhizobium sp. 142 | reverse complement strand
TCAAGGCGACGCACTTGGCGACTATCAGTAAGGATATCCATACCGACAGTCAGCTACAGACCGGATGAACTCGCAAGACGGCCGTCCTCGGACGAGTACGACGAGCCCGGTCTGCCAGCGGATCCGTTGCGATCGGACGTCATACGCTCCAGCACGTCGGCCAGATAAACCCGCAGGTTATTGGCTCTCTCGTAGAGATGCTGGCCCATTACCGATGCCGCTCACCATCTCACAACAACAGTCCTGGTCTGATGGAGGTACACCGCAGAACTCCAAGGGCGTTTGTAGTACGTTCTTCGCAATGCGCGTTCAGCGGTCCACCGTCTGTTCGATGATGAAGTGCGTCGCATTGACAAAGTCCTGCAAAGGCTGGCCGGCGCGGCGATAGACTTCCCGATCCAGAATAAAGTGACGGCGGTCTGAGTGCTTTTCGCAGTGCTCCTTGATAAGCAGACCGCCCACTGGAGTGTCTCCTTCGTCGGGCTTCGCCTCTCGGCAAATCCACCCGGCCTCCCCGTATCGAGCTCTCACGATGAGTGCCAGCAGATATGCCTTTTTACGCCAGAAAGGACGTGCGTTCGGATCCGTGTCGATCCGAATACCTTCCAACGCGCCGCTGCCGTCGATGAGCCCCGTCAGCAGCACGGGATGACCGCCGATCTTCGTACCCTGATATTTGTCGCTCAGAGCCGCCAACGGATTGAGTTCGTCATTCAAATGGAACGAGAGAACGTGCAAACCCGATTGATCAGCCGGACATGCCTGAAAGTCGTTCCAGCCCTTTAGCTTGGCTCCTTCCTTAGCGGCACAAGAAAGGTTGATATACTCTTCAGGCTGGATGTTAGCGACGTGCATCCCAAGGCTCAGGTCGCGCAAGTCGGCCGCCTGAGCCGCGTTGGCACCGTGAACGGCCAAGAAAAGCAACAGTGGCACCGTCCAGATTGATGGTGTTCGGGTCATCGCTTCTTCTCTTCCGTGCCGGCTGCCTGCGAGTTTAACGGGATGTTCTTGTAGACTTCGCAGGCCCTTGAGCCCTCTCCGTAAAAATCATTGCAGTCTTGATAACTTGTCGGCCCCTTGCCTTTGATATGCTCCAGAACATAGTCGACGACTTTCTCGATCTCCTTCGGCCGGAGAAACGCAGCCGCATCCGGAGGCAAGTCCTTGCCGAGATCTTGAGCCGTGATGTCCGAGTAGCATCGGTAGTCCTTGTAGGCGTCGCGATCAAACCGCGGCATTCCTGTTCCTGGCCGTCCGCAATGGACGACCTCGACGATTTGATCTCGGGTGAGCTGCGTTGCTCGCAACGAGAGCGCTGCGCCACCATAGCCCCCGCCTCCACCGCCATGCCATTTGTGGCAGCCGACGCAATTTGCCTTTTCGTAGATGCGCTGGCCCTCATCGAGCGCATGGTGCGCTCCGTTGATAACCTGCCCCGGTACCGGTGTGCCGCCTTCGCCTCGAGCCAAATCTCGTGTCGCGAGAAAGGCCAAAGCACTACCTGCGGTCAAACCTATCGCGCCAAAGCGCAGCGCGCCTTTAGCCCGCTGGTTCAGGCGCACAACCTTCGATTCCATTCTTTCCTCTTGAACCATTGACGAAGTGGGGCGCACCCAGGTGTGCCCCACTTCGCCCCGCAGCGGATCACAACGCGAAGACGTAGAGCATGGAGCCCGGCGGGACTTTCTCCAGGCCTTTTGTGGAATCGAGGTTCCACTTGTCCCAGGCGCCACCAAGTCCCACGAGGATGGCGATATACTGCTTTCCGTCGACCGAGAACGTCATGGGGGGAGCGTTGACGCCGCCACCGGTATTGAATTCCCATACCTTGTTCAGAGTCTTGGCATCGAGCGCGTAGAGTTCTCCGGATGGATGGCCGGCGAACACCAACTCGGGCGTTGCAAGCAGCCCACCCAGCATCGGGTACTTGGTCTCATACTTGCCGGTAACCTTACCAGTGCTAGCGTCAATGGCGGTTACGCTCCCCGTTATTGGCAGCTTCACGACTGGACCGCCACCTGTGAAGAACTCGCGCGCCTTCCAATCGCCAGCGTTGGTCTCCTTGTTGTCCAGTTCGTCGCAGCTCTCGATGACGGGGATGTACCAGGTCGTCAGTTCTGGATTGTAAGCGGTGGGCGGCCAGTTCTTGCCACCGTTATGTCCGGGACAAACGGTGACATGCGTGTTCTTCCGGTTCAGCGTCACCTGAGGATCATAGGTCTGAACTGATTTGCTGGGATCATACTCAATCGGCTTTCCGCTCTCGGGGTTAATGCCTTTGGTCCAAGTCACCTTCTTCACGAAGGGCGTTGCCCAAAGGAAAGAGCCGTCGGCGCGGTCGAGCGCATAGCCGAAGCCGTTGCGATCGGCTTCAAGGACCACCTTGCGCGCCTTTCCCTTGACAGGGATGTCAACCAGCACTCTCTCCGCGACGCTATCATAGTCGAACGGATCATTCGGTGTGTGCTGAAAGTGCCATTTGATCTTTCCGGTGTCCGGATTCAGCGCAAGGGTACTATCAGTGTAAAGATTGTCGCCCTGACGGTACTCAGTATCAAAATCTGGACCAGGATTGCCGACGCCCCAGTAGATCAACTGAGCTTGGGGATCGTAGGAGCCGGTCACCCAGGTCGACCCCCCACCCGTCTTCCAGGCATCATGATTATCCTTCCAGGTTTCGTTGCCCGGTTCGCCGTTTCCTGGAGTCGTATAGGTTCGCCATACTTCCTTTTGAGACTTCAAATCGGTGGCGGCAATCCAGCCGCGGATGCCGTACTCGGCACCCGCCACGCCGCTGATAGCCATGTTCTTAACGATCAATGGCGCGCCAGTGATCACCTCGCCCTTGTCTGGATCGGCTACTTTGCGTTCCCAAGCGACTTTGCCGTCTTCCTTGTTGGTCACGACCAATCGCCCATCGAGGGTATGAGAGACTACAAAATTGTCCCATAGCGCAGCCCCTCGATTGTTAACGCCGCAACAAGCAATGGCACCGGCCCAGTCATGGTCGGTCTTCGGATCCATTTTCCAGACCAGATTTCCGTTCGCCCCGTGAAGATCGATTTTATAGACAGATCCCCACCCGTCGGTGACATACATGAATCCGTTCTCGACGATCGGAGTTCCTTCGAGGCCGCCATGACTCCAAATACCGCCACCCTCGATGCCGCCCAGAGCCATTGTCCAGGCAACGTGCAGCCCCTTGACCGTATTGCGATTGATCTGGTTCAGCGGTGAGTAACGCTGTGCCGTGTAGTCGCGGTGGTGATGCAGCCAGTTGCTCGTTTCCTGCGTGGCATTGAGAAGCCGCTTTTCGGTCGTTTCATCCGAAGCAGCCGCCGCATTCCCAAGCACACCTGCCATTACGCCTATCCCGACGATCGTGCTGATCGTCGCCCAAACTCCAGCTTTTGTCCTGCTTACCTTGGACATCCTTGTCGCTCCTCTAGTGGTAATTTGTTCTGTTGATTGTGTTCGAGCTCGATCGCGGTTCGAGGCGATCGCGATTGGACCTGAGCGTCTAGACTCGGATCTGATTGCCTGCCGGAAGGGAACGGATACGTTTGCCCGTGGCCGCAAAAATAGCGTTGCAGAGCGCAGGCAGAAAAGGCGGCACTCCCGGCTCGCCGACACCGCCCGCGGGCACGTCAGAACCGTTCGGAACGATGTGAACACGCACATTTATCGGCGCATTGTCTATGCGGGCCACCGGATAGTCATCAAAATTGCTCTGCTCGGCGCGGCCATTCTTGAACGAAATCTCGCCGATGAAATTGCTGAGCCCCATGACTGCTGCCCCCTCAATCTGGGACCGAATCCGCTCGGGGTTGACGGCAAAACCGCAGTCGATAGCAGTCTCGACGCGCGGGATGATGAGCTTTCCTTGACGATCCACCCCAACTTCAACAACTGTCGCCACGTACGACAGGAAGCTCCGGTGTGCTGCGATTCCGAGCCCGCTTCCCTTTGGAAGCGATCTTCCCCAGTTCGCACGCGAGGCCGCCAAGTTGACCACGTTCGCGAGCCGTCCGGTGTCGATGGGGTAGGTTGAATACGGATCGCCGTAGTTCCAAAGCGGATCCGTCACCCCGAGTGTCTCAAGCTCAAGCTGTCGTGGGGGCCCGATGATTTCGAGGAGGAAGTCTTTGGGATCCTTCCCCAAGGCCTGTGCGATCTCTGCGATAAAGGATTGTACGGCAAACGCATGAGGTATGTTGTTGACTGACCGAAACCAGCCAATTCGCGTCAGCGCCGCCGCTTCGCCAGTCTCGACGCGCATATTTGGGATGTCCAGCGCAACATCTGTAAGCCCCAACCCAAGTTCAACAGCCTGCTCGCGCTTCGGGTCAGGCTTGAAATTCGCAAACAAGGTCGGCGCCACCGAACGATGCCGCCATGCAATCACTTTTCCCGATGAGTCAACCCCTGCGTCTAAGCGCGAATAAGTGACAGTATGATAGAAGCCATGATGGAGGTCGTCCTCTCGCGTCCAGGCGAGCTTAACCGGCCGGCCATCGAGTGCCTTCGAGAGCAGTACGGCTTCCTGCGCGAAATCCGATTGGCACTTTCGGCCAAAGCCACCGCCAAGAAGAGTGACGTTCACTTTGATCTTCTCGATTGGCAAATCGAGCAGCTTGGCGAATGCTTCGCGCGCGCCAAACGGGTATTGCAACGGAGCCCAAACCTCGCACTCGCCATTGCGAATGGCCGCTGTCGCAACCAGCGGTTCCATCGAGGCTTGAGCGAGGTGCGGCACGTAATACTCCGCGGATAGAACTTTCGACGCGGCCGCGAACGCCTTGTCGAAATCTCCCTGATTGCGCTCGATACGACCCGGCTTGTTCGCCACTTCGGCCATCTGCCGTCGATATCCGGCGGAATCGTAATCCCCATTTGCGCCGTCTTCCCAGTCGACCTTCAGGGCTTCTCGACCCTTTATGGCCGCCCAGGTGTTCGTAGCCACCACCGCGATCCCTCCAAGAGGTGAGAATGCGGCAGGCGGCGCCCAGCTGACCTTGATTTCCAAGACCTTTTCGACGCCTAGAATTTTGAGGGCATCTGTTGCGTCGAAGGACTTTATCCTGCCGCCGACCACGGGAGGACGGGCAATTACGGCGTATTTCATGCCCGGCAAGCGGACATCATATCCGTACTCCGCCTTGCCGACAGTGATGTCGAACAAGTCATAGATTGGGATCTTGCCCTGTCCCATATACCGGAAAGCACTATCAGGCTTGAACTTGAGGCTCTCTGCTGGCGGGGTCGGCAAGTCCATCGCGGCTTCGGCGAGTTCACCGTAGCCGAGCTTGCGGCTGGTCGATCGATGTATCACCTCGTGATTGGCCGCTTGAACCTCTGATAAGGCAACTCCCCACTGTGTTGCCGCCGCTTGCTCCAGCATCTGGCGCATCGCCGCGCCGACTTGTCTCATCGGTTGGAAGAAGTGACGCATGCTACGAGAGCCGTCGGTGTCCTGATTGCCGTACCGCGGCTCAGCGGCGACCGCTTGGACTATACGGACCTTCGACCAATCCGCTTCCATTTCGTCCGCCACCACCATCGGAAGTGACGTTCGAATCCCTGTGCCCATCTCGGAACGGTGGGCCGTAATCAAAACGATCCCCGACGAATCAATCGATACGAAGACATGCGGATCATTGACAACATTATGCGGCATCTGAGCGCCACCGGTTTCGTATGCTAGACCCGGCTCGAGGCTAGAGATCTCGGCAGCGAGAACGAAGGCGGCCACAGCGGCCGTCGAGCGAAGGAACTGACGGCGGCTAACGTTCTCGATTTTTACGCAAGGACTGGACGAGGTTCTCGGCGCATGCACGTTCATCGTTAGACCCCCCTTGAGGCTATGCGCACCGCAGACTGAATCCGCTGGTAGCAGCCGCAGCGGCATATATTCCCCGCCATTGCGTCGCTGATCTGCTGATCGGAGGGGTTCTTCATCTCGGCAAGGAGAGCGGCGGCCTGCATGATTTGTCCTGCCTGGCAATAACCGCATTGCGGGACGCGCTCCTCGCGCCATGCCCGCTGAACGGGGTGATTGCCTTCTGCATCCAACCCCTCGATTGTGGTGACTGGTTTCGCGACGTCACCTACGGCCGTGATGCACGAGCGGATTGCATCGCTGCCTACGTGCACCGTGCAGGCGCCGCACTGAGCAATTCCGCACCCATATTTAGTGCCCGTGAGTCCGATCACATCGCGAAGCACCCACAGCAGCGGCGTATCCGGAGACACGTCGACAGTGCACGATGTCTTGTTTATCGTGAGCTCAATACTCATCTCCAGACCTCCTCCAGATGGGGCGCTTTGTGGCTTCCAAGCCAAGCGATCGACGATTGTGGGCAGCGGCACGTCCGGGAGGCGCACAACACTTCCCGAGCTCCAAGACGCGCAGCCTCGTAGCTATCGTCAGCAATCAATCGGGTTAAATAGGAGCGAAGCTTGTCACTTGGACAATGATCGGCCCCGCACGCCATTCCGTGGCTGTCGTTCGTCCCTCCCGTTTTATGTCTTGACTCAGCTTTTATGGCTTTAAAATAGCTTCCGATCTTTCGAGATCGAAACCGCAGGCTTGAGTGATACCGAAGTGGCTGCTCACAATCGCGTTCCGTGATGATCAAAATCCATCAAACGTCCTAGACGGGCATTCGATGGAAGCGGCGATCAGGGACTTGATGCGAGGCGAAAGAAACAAGCTCTGCGCCTGACGCCAGGATTGCGCGACCGGCCCTGCAGCCCAAGGTGATGTCCCGCGCGCTATCGCGCTCAATACTTGGGATAGCCTGAATGGCTTGGAAAGCTCTGAAGATTCTGGAAGTGTCAATGGGCATGGAAATCAACACGTACGCCTGCGCTTCGGCGAGTAAGAACGTGCTAAAAGAATTGCCGCGGCATTCGGTGGCGATGCTGCTGAAGCTGCGGCAGTGTTTTTGAGTGTCACGCAGCGTTTCAACTCTCATCGCGTGACTCGCGTACGATCTGGGCCGGGCACGAGTAAAACTAGCCTGCACCAGCCCTTGCGCCCTGGACTGAGCAGACTAATGGCGCCAAGTCCTGGCTACGGGTCGTCAGCGAGCCCCAGCCGCCCAATGAGCCCTTGGTGCGCACGGTCCGGTGTCACCTATGGCGAATAGGCCCTCGATCGGATCGAGGGCAGATGATGCCCAATGCTCGGCAGGGGAGTCGTAGAGGGTCAGAAGTGCGTCGCGATCTGACCAGGCAGTCGACCGCCCGGCCGCACTTGGCGTGGTATTTCTCGGCGAAGAAGTTGATCGCTGCTTCGGCGGACGCCCTGATTGGGCGCGCGGTAGCCATCTTCATGGTGGCCCGCACCTTCGCACCGAGAGCGGGACCTTGTAAGACATTCAAGGTCTTGTGCACGGACCATCGCTGATGCCGCGTCCCATCTCGTCGAACGCCTCCCCAGAAGCCCAGCGCGCAACCGGCGCTGCTCAATGTCGATCTGTCGATCAAGAGCTCACTCAGCTCTGCGCGCTGTCGCGCACGCCGCCCTGAAAGCCGATCAGCTCCTTCTTGCCTTCCGGAGCCACGCCCATCAGCACCAGCATACATTCCCCGCCTTCCATGCGGGCCTGAAGGAAGAGGCCATCGGCCCATACGTACACTATGGCCGGCCAACAGATCGCCCCTCTACCGGCGCTCACTCGCATTGCCACGCGGTCGTCAATCCGGAGACCACCGCAGGCGACAGGTTGGGGAGTGTTTGCCCAGCAACGCCGCCAGCGCCTACCGGGGCGATGCCGGCCTGGATCGTCCGCCGGGCCATGACCATGCCGGACGACACGGGCGCGCCCGTCTCAAGTCCTTCAGCGTGGCAAGAAATGTTTCACCTTCGATCTCAATACCGTGTGCCAGAAGCTGCTGCGCACGACACGCAGGGTATCCGTCAGTGGAGCGTAGATCGTCGGGCTGACGAAGCGGGCCAATGTTGCTAGGCGCATCCATGGCGTATCGCTCTCATTGGGAGGTTCTGGCAGGCTCGACACCCGCCGCGATACGCGGCCTATCTCAGGCCGTCATTCCCCACGCTCCCGCATAGCTCCTTATCAGGTTCTACAAAGAGATTTCTGGAGTGCTAAGCCGGTATCCCTGCGGCCTAGGCCGAATGCTGCGCTAAAATCAAGCACCGCTCCACAACGCTCCCCTCCTCGACCCGCGGCGACACCAGGACGATCTCGCCACCGCCATCCTGCCTATCGAATGTAGCAACCACTTCGCCCGAAGATCACCGATTTCGAAAATATTCCCGCGAGCCGCAGCCGATGGTAAAGCTTGGCCGCTTGATTTTGGGTGGCTGCATTAGGTCAATCGCTCGAAGATGACGTTGATGTCGGTCATTGCAGCAAGCCGGTATGATCTGCATTCCATCAAATTGATGATACGAGCCCTGTTGCCCTTCAGAAAATGCTCGCTTGGCTCGCACTGGATGACAGCAGGTCTGATACGCTCGTAGTCAATCGCTTTAATGAGATCGTGATCCAGTCCTTCGCAATCGATAGACAAGAAGTCGACCTTGTTGGAGTATGGGATCAATAGCTCGTTAATACCCACAGCGCTCACCTCGATATGGTCTCGGATACCTCCTAAGCCGTCGAAGTCGCCAAAACTTTTAACATGTGCTTCGTCCACAGATGAAAGCTCATGGGCGTTTCCGATGAAGAGCGTGGCGGAGGCCTGCGGAGCAGGCAAGACAACTGCCGGCACGAGAACGTCTCTCGGGCGCGCAGTCCGGATCAGCGCTCCCAACTCAGGATTGGGTTCAACTAGAACACCTTGCGCGCCCCTTTCGTACATAAGATAGGTACTCGAGGTAGATATGGGATGGTTGGCTCCGATCTCGACATAGAATATACTGTCCCAAGATCTTAGGCTTTTGCAGAGTCTTGCAGCCAAAATTCCTTCCAGAATGATGTCTTCGCCCGCTTGGGCATAGCTAACCGGGGCGAAGTGCTTGATCCGAGACTGCGGAAGATGAAGCCTATCGACCTCTTGAATTATGGACTGATTTTCAAACTTGGAATGCACAGGTTCACCGCCAACGTAACCAGCAATCTTGCGATACGGTCACTACAACCGTAGGCTCTTTGCTCATCATCCCAGCAATCGGCGTGCCACGTCGAATACCGTGCTCGCCCGCGTAGCGAGAGTGAAACACGCATGCGTGCCAACATGTCCGCTGGAATGGTCGCAACATTTTGTCGGGTACGCGACATCGATGCGATCTATCTGACCTGCATAGAGAGGTGGAAGCCTCACCTCTAAACCGACATCGAACTCTGATTGAGATGAGCTGCGCTACGACATCTGGCATCGAGGCTCACAATTACGACCATCTATAAATGACCGAGGCAAAAGTGCTAGGGATCGACAAGAGTGTCTTGGATGGTACTGACCTGCTCCGCATACCTTACCCGACGCTGATCTTCGCTCGAAAGCACTGGACGGGAGTTAGGCCATGTGCCTCGCCAATCTCATCACGCTTGTCGGCACCGAGGGCATTTCCTCGCTTCGTCAAATTCGGCGCGCCGCATTCCACATCACGCGCTTTTGGAAAGACGCGGTGGGTCGAACTCCAAATTGGATGCTAGACGGCAATTTGCGGTTGCTCTTGCGTATTCCTGTTTTGGCCCGTCAGAATGAAGCGATCCGCACGATTATCTCTGAAATTGCGCAAGAGGCTCCCGGACCCGCCAGCTACACCGCGCAAGGGACGGTCTGCGCTCGCTCCGCAGTCAGAGCGAAACCGTTAAGGGCCGGAGAAATGAGCTAGCGTCAGCTCGCTCGCCTTTACCCGCCATAACTGAGACACGGAATTTTTGCGCCGCAGCAGTCAAGACCAGCACCGACACTGCACTCTCGCCTGCTAAGCGCAAAGCGCACTCGATATCCTTTGCCGAATTCGCAATTGATATTGCCAAGACATCGGGTTTCTCGCCCAACAAAAAGGCCACGAAAGCTTGGAATATTCCGCTATTAATAGAGCCGCGACCGATTAAAGAGCGGAGCATTACGAGATCGAGGTCAAGACCGTGCGCAAATTGGCAGACCTCCGCGGCTACCGCCGCTATGCCCATCGTCATGCTGTTGTAGACAAGTTTGATCTTGTGACCTTGTCCGACATCGCCGATATGAAGAACGGTCTCACGAAATGCAGCAAGAATGCTTTCAGCGACAGGAAAACGCGTTTCATTAGATCCGACCATCGCGTTTGAGAAGGCCAACCTCTGCTTGTTCGGGGCTCCGTGTTACTGGAGCGTCTATGAAGCTTATGCCATGTTCTTGAGCTTCCTCAGCCAGCGCGATCGTCGAAGCAGGATAAGAAGTCGTGCAGTCAATTATCAAACCTCCCCGCGGCATATGGACGAACAGTCCATTTTCCCCAAGGCACACTGCCTCCACCTCGCAGCTTGAAGGCAAGGATAGCACGACCGCAGTTACATGTTGCGCCAGCTCCGTGATCTAAGGATGTTCAGGGGCACCCGCGCTAATCAAGCGATCCGCACCGAAACGAGTTCTGTTGGCCTTGATATGTAACTCCATTTGGTGGCGCAACAGGCTGATACCCATGCCGCTTCCCATGCGCCCTAATCCAATAAGCCCAATTTTCTGCTGTGCAGCTTTGGGGGCGACGTTGAATAGTCGGTCTTCGACCGATCATAGGTTCTTCGGAACAAATGGTGTGCGCTGGTCACAAGGAGATTCGTACCAACCGGGCAAGCAGTCTCGATCCGTTGCGCCCCTGCTCCAGGCACCTGATAAGGCCGCACAACGACATCAGCAGCGGCTACCAGGTCCTCTCAGATTTTGTGATGCGGGGATTGGTACGCACTATCCTGACAGCGAATTTCGATTCGTCTCTGTCTGACGCTCTGAAGGCGCGGCAGACTCACATCCGTGATGGTTCACGAAGTCAACCGCCCCCCGGTAATTACGACCAGTTCAACGTCTTCAATAAATGTCAGCTCGTCTGGTTGCAGGACGCGCTGAGCAATATTCCGGACAAGAACGCCGCCGGCGAAGTCGGCGCTCCCGATACCAACCTCGCATCACTGCTCAGGCCAGTGCTCGACGCCGCGCCGATTATTCTCATCGGCTATCGCGGAGCCGAGGAAGGCATCTTTGCACAGAACAAGGAAGGGTGGCTCGATTTTCCTCACGGCATACATATAAGAGTGCATTCGTGATGGCGAAACGCTGCGTCCTTATGCCGAGTCGCTCGCACGGAGGCTCGGCACAAATTTCCGCCTATTGAGGACAGATGGCTTCGACGAACTAATTGCCGACCTCGGCAAAGAACTGGTAGGGCACGACCGCTACACAGCCGTTAGCGATGCGTCTGCGCAAGTTTCGCGGGTGCAGGCGTTTGACGAACGCGTGGTCGCAGGCGCTTCGCTTGACGATCTCGATCTGGATCTAACGCCATCCGTCCTGCGGGATTACTGCGAAAAACTCGGGCGTGCGCCGGTTACGCGCGACACCCTGCGCGCGCTTATGCCTGAGCAAGGTCTTTTGGTAAGCGGACCCGACAATGAGCAGGTGACGGCCGGTGCGCTCATCCTGTTCGGCAAGCGGCTGAAGGATTTTTTCTCGCACGCCGTCATGTCAGTGACAGAGGCGGGCAAGAAACGCGAAATCTACGAGGCAGTCTGATCAGCTAGTACCGGAAGCTTCTGGAAAAGATCGAAAATCCCGAGGTCAATCCGCTCTTGAAGGTGAAAAAGCGCCGTCAACATGACGAGCGGAAGGCTGGACGTGGGATATCGCTCTTTGGGTGGAGAAGTGGAGGCGTCAAGCCCCCACGATGTGCCGCCCTTCCGATTTTCTCCATCACCAATTTTCGGCGAGGGCGCCGGCCCGGTGGATCGCGGCCGTCCAAAGAGTGCCTTGGCACGAGGCGCGATCTGTCAGTTGCCCTGCGAACGCTCGTCAGCTGCAAGATCAATCGACAACCCCTAGCTCTAGTCTTACTGAGTCAGAAAGTCGCGATCTTTGATCCTGGAATTGCTGGTATTTTCGGGAGATTCGTTTTTCGGCATGGAGAGCTGGGATGGGTCACCCAAG
>NZ_JADPKQ010000278.1:0-12221 GCF_023074015.1 Bradyrhizobium sp. 142 | reverse complement strand
GAGCGTCAGCCCCTCGCATAACGGGACCGCACATGTTGCCTTCGACGTTGCTTACCGCCTCGGCCTCTGCGAGTTTCTGTCTTTCGCGGCTCAATAGCCCACCCCACAGCATCGTTGTGTACGCTTCGCTGCCGCCGTCGCCGACGACACCGCAACACTCACTACCGGGCGCCCGCTACGGCTTACCCGGACCGGACTTCCACCGGTTGGACCGCGCCAGCTTGCCTGGCGCACAAGCAATCCAGAATCCCTCTGCGGAGACAGTCTGGATTGCTTCGTCGCTTCGCTCCTCGCAATGACGAACTGGTGAGAGGATACGCGCTTGCCCGGCCTCAATGCTTCGGCTATCATCGAAGCATGAAATCAGGACCTGACATTGCCATGGTCGCTTCGCTGGTCGGCGACCCCGCCCGTGCCAACATGCTCACGGCGCTGATGAACGGCCGCGCCCTGACCGCGAGCGAGCTGGCGCAGGAGGCCGGCATCACGCCGCAGACCGCCAGCTCGCATCTGTCCAAGCTCGAGGCCGGTGGCCTCATCGAGCCGGAGAAGCAGGGCCGCCATCGTTACTACCGCCTCACCGATCCCGATGTTGCCGGCGTGCTCGAAGGGCTCGCTGGGCTTGCCGCGCGCACCGGCCACATGCGCGTGCGCACCGGGCCGAAGGATCCGGCGCTGCGGCGTGCGCGGATCTGCTACGACCATCTCGCCGGCGATCTCGGCGTGCAGATGCTCGACTCCTTGCGCGAACGGCACCTGATCAAGCAGAAGAAGCAGGAGATTGAGCTAACGCCGGACGGCCAGCGTTTCCTGATCGAGCATTTGCAGATTTCATCGGAGATGCTGACCCATCCGCGCCGTCCCGTCTGCAAGGCCTGCCTCGACTGGAGCGAGCGGCGCCACCATCTCGCCGGCACGCTGGGTGCGGCGATGATGAATCGCTTCACCGAACTGAAATGGGCCGCGCGCGACGCCACGCCCGGCAGCCGCGTGGTGAATTTTACCCGCACCGGCGAGAAGCAGTTTGCGACGCTGTTCGGGAATGGGCGAGAGTAAACACAACTGCGTGTGAACGAGGACACTCGTCATGGCCGGGCTTGACTCGGCCATCCACGTCTTTATTGCGGCTCGCACGTGGATGCCCGGGACATCTGCGCGAAGACGCGCTTCGCGCTTTAGCCCGGGCATGACAGAGATTGTGTCGAGCACCTCAGTCCAACCAGAGCCCCCATGAACCGCATCCTCACGGCCACGCTCGCCGCCGCCCTCCTCAATGTCCCGCTCGCATCCCGCGCCGCCGACAGCCCGCAGCGCGAGCCCTACGGCATCGCGCTCGAAGGCTTTGCCTATCCCTATCCCGTGCACCTGCTGCCGGTCGTCAATGACGGCGAACAGCTCGGCATGGCCTATATGGACGTCGCGCCAGCGCAGCCGAACGGCCGCACCGTGGTGCTGCTGCACGGGCGCAATTTTCCGTCGAGCTATTGGGCGCCCGTGATCAAGATGCTGAGCGAAGCCGGTTACCGCGTCGTCGTGCCGGACCAGGTCGGCTTCGGCAAATCCTCCAAGCCGACGGGTGAATTGCACTTCGACACGCTGGCGCGCAATACCATCGCGCTGCTCGATCATCTCGGAATCGACAAGGCCGAGATCGTCGCCCAGCGAGCGCCAAGCCCCGAAGACTTGCTCCCGTTGTGAAGACTTGCCCCCAAGAACAAGTAAGGAAGATGAAATGAAATATCTGTTCGCCGCCGCGATGCTTGCGAGCGCGGTCGTTGGTTTCAGCGAGGCGGCCAGCGCCGCAGAGGGCTGCGGCCCGGGCTGGTACCGTGGCCGCTACGGCGACTGCCGCCCGATGCGCGGTGCGGTCGTCGTGCGCCCGGGCCCGGTGGTGGTCGCGCCGGCCCCTGTCGTCGTCGTGCCGCGCGCGCGCGTCTGCCCCTATGGTTTCCGCTGGTACGCCGGCCGCTGCCGTCCGTTCTGATCTCTTGCACTTGCGAAGTGGCCGCGCGGCGAAAGCCTGCGCGGCCATTTTCGTTTTGACGAGTTCGACTTCGCGCCGGCCCTGTCCTGAGAGCTGTGAATGCAGACCGAGCCTGCGATCCGCGTCCGAATCTCGCGGGACAATCCGGCAACCGCCTACCAGTAGCGGCGATGCCAGCGGCGGTGACGCCAGCCCCAATGCCGGCGACGCCAGCCCCAGTGGCGGCGATGCCAGTGGCCGCGCCAGCGTACCTGCTCCGGTTTCATCTGCGCGGCTTCCTCGCTGCTGGTGACAGCCGGATGTGCATCGGCATTCGGCATCGCGGCCGAACCGGCGACCGGCTGCGGCGACAGCGGCGCGGCCTGCGCGGTCGCTGCGAAGGCGGCGGCGCCTGCCGTCACACCAAATGCAAATTTCAAAAAGTTCCGGCGCTCCATGACGTCTTACCTCTAGGATGGTCGTGCCCGTGATGCGCGCGGAGTGTCGCGGTGACAACATGAACCAAAGCTGAATCGCGCCGCGGCGACAAAAAGAGTTGGCATCGGTGTCGGAACGCCCGCCCGTCGCCCGTCCTTTGTACAGAACCAAGACACAATTGAGCAAAGGCATGGAGATGCCACATGGCCGACCTCACGCTCATCACCTTCGATTGGGTTCCCGAGATGCCGCGAGGCTTCGTACGCGACCTTCGCGTGCGCTGGGCGCTCGAAGAGGCCGCCCTGCCCTATCGCGTCGCCAGCGTGCCGTTCGCCGACCGCGGCGCGGAGCATTTCGCGCACCAGCCGTTCGGCCAGGTGCCGTGGCTGACCGACGGCGACATCTCGATCTTCGAGAGCGGCGCGATCCTGCTGCATCTGGGCGAGCGCAGCACGGCGCTGATGCCGGCCGATCCGTGCGGCCGCAGCGAGGCGGTGCAATGGGTATTTGCGGCGCTCAATTCGGTGGAGATGGCCAGCCTGCCGTGGTCACTCCTGAAGTTCACCGGCGATGCCGGCGACGCGCCGTCATGGAAATTTCTGGACGGCTTCCTCAAGCTCCGCCTCAAGCATCTCGAGCCGGTGCTGGCCAGCCGCGAATGGCTGGCGGGGTCTTTCTCCGTCGCCGACATCCTGATGTCGGATGTGCTGCGCCCGGTCGATCGTTTCGACGGGCTGGCAGACCACCCGGCTTGCCGCGACTACGTCGCGCGCGCCACGGCCCGCCCGGCTTTCGCCAAGGCCCACGCCGCCCAGATGGCGCATTTCGCTGCGGCAGACGCGGCGCGCACCGGAGCGTGACGAACCGCACATAATTAGCCCGGCGATAACCCTAGAGTCATGGCCGCCGGGACGAAGCAATTTGCTTCCAACTATCGCAGCGGAAGGTGACACATGGCCCGCATCGAATTCCTTAGAGAGCAACTAGCCCGCGCCGAGCGGCTGGCGAAAGCCATTCTCGACCAGCAAACCGTGGAGCGGCTTCAGGCCTTCGCAGCCGAATGCCGCGCGGAGTTACAGGTCCTGACGCGCAGGGCTGCCGCGTGAGGCGTGCTGGTGCCAGGCAAGCGGCGCCTCAAACCAACTTCATCGGCGCATCGGCGACGACACGCAGGTCGATGCTTTCGATCAGCGCCGAACGACGCGCCTCGGCAGCATTGATGGCAGCCTCCGTCTGCCGCAACGTGCTGACGTTCGATCCCAACGCAACGATTCCGCCAAGCACTAGCGCAATTGATCCGAGCGCCGCAGTTTGACCGAAGCCGAACACGCCGAGGATCGTAACCAGCAGCAACGCCGCGCCACCTCCGATGGCGATCTTGGACGCCAGAATGTATTTCCTGCATCGCTCGGCGATCTCGGACAACGCCTCGATCCGCGCTTCGATGTCGGAAATCTCGTCGGTCGCGTTGTCTTCGGTCATCGAAAGATCATCAAAAGAAGCTGATGCGTTTCGCTTCGCTAACCCACGCTGCTGCCTCACAACGGCAAATTGTCGTGCTTCTTCGCCGGCGTTTCCACCTTCTTGTCCTTCAGCATCGACAGCGCCCTTGCGATCCGCTTCCTCGTCGAGTGCGGCATGATGACGTCGTCGATGTAGCCGCGCTCGGCGGCGATGAAGGGGGACAGGAAGCGGTCTTCGTATTCCTTCGTTCGCGCCGCGATCTTGTCGGGGTCGCCGATGTCGGAGCGGAAGATGATCTCGACCGCGCCCTTGGCGCCCATCACCGCGATCTGGGCGGTCGGCCAGGCGTAGTTCATGTCTGCGCCGATCTCCTTGGAGGCCATGACGTCGAAGGCGCCGCCATAGGCTTTTCGGGTGATGATCGTCACAAGCGGCACCGTGCACTGCGAGTAGGCGAACAGCAGCTTGGCGCCGTGCTTGATCAGGCCGCCATATTCCTGCGCGGTGCCGGGCAGAAAGCCGGGCACGTCGACGAAGGTGACGATCGGAATGTTGAAGGCATCGCAAAAACGAACAAAGCGCGCGGCCTTGCGCGAGGCGTCAGAGTCGAGCACGCCCGCCAGCACCATCGGCTGGTTAGCGACGAAACCGACGGTGCGGCCGGCGATGCGGCCGAAGCCGGTGACGATGTTCTTGGCGAAGGCATCAGCGATCTCGAAGAAGTCGCCCTCGTCGACGACCTTCAGGATCAGCTCCTTCATGTCGTAGGGCTTGTTCGGATTGTCGGGGATCAGCGTATCCAGCGACATGTCCACGCGCTCGATATCGTCAAAGCTCGGCCATTCCGGCACGCCGTCGGTGTTGTTGGAGGGCAGGAAGTCGATCAGGCGCCGCATCTGCAGCAGCGTCTCGACGTCGTTCTCGAACGCGCCGTCGGCAATCGAGGAGCGCGTGGCGTGCACGGAGGCGCCGCCGAGCTCTTCGGCGGTGACGACCTCGTTGGTCACCGTCTTCACCACGTCGGGGCCGGTGACGAACATGTAGCTGGTGTGCTTCACCATGAAGATGAAGTCGGTCATCGCCGGCGAATAGACGTCGCCGCCGGCGCAGGGGCCCATGATGACGGAGATCTGCGGGATCACGCCGGAGGCAAGCACGTTGCGGCGAAACACGTAGGAATAGCCGGCGAGCGCCGCGACGCCTTCCTGGATGCGGGCGCCGCCCGCGTCATAGAGGCCGATGATGGGCGCCCTCGCCTTCATCGCCATGTCCTGAAGCTTGGTGATCTTCAGCGCGTGGGTCTCCGACAGCGAGCCGCCGAACACGGTAAAATCCTTGGCGAACACGAAGGTCTTGCGGCCGTTGACGGTGCCCCAGCCGGTGACGACACCGTCGCCGGGGATCTTGTTCTTCTCCATGCCGAACTCGGTGGAGCGGTGCTCGACGAACATGTCGAATTCCTCGAACGATCCCTTGTCGAGCAGCAGCTCGATGCGCTCGCGCGCGGTCAGCTTGCCGCGGGCGTGCTGCGCCTCGATGCGCTTCTCCCCGCCGCCGAGCTTGGCGCCGGCACGACGGTCTTCAAGGGCGTCAAGGATATGTTTCATTTGCTCCCGCCAGGTCGTAAGTGATGCTGGGTTCTAACACGGCATTTTGCGGGCCGGGAAGCGGCTTTCGGCCTCGCAGGTCTGCCCTGTGGCTGCGGAAACCGTAAGGGATTGCAAGGCTTTGTAGAGAGAGGCGACGATGGATGAAACAGCGGCTGCAGCCGGCACGGTGACCGGCGGGGTCAAGATCCTGCTGCGGCTCGAGGGCCTGACCCTGTTCGCAGGGATGGTGACGCTCTACGCGGCCTGGGACGGCTCCTGGTTGGTGTTCGCCCTACTCTTCTTCATCCCCGATCTGAGTTTTCTGGCCTACCTGTCGGACGCGCGCTTCGGCGCGATGGTCTACAACGCCGCCCACAGCTACATGGCGCCGGTAGCGCTGCTGACGCTCGGCTTCGGCCTTGCCTCGCCCTTGACCCTGTCCATCGCTTTGATCTGGCTCGCCCATATCGGGATCGACCGGGCGCTCGGCTATGGCCTGAAATATTCGGCCGGCTTCAGCTTCACTCATCTCGGTCGGATCGGGCGGCAGAAGGACGCCTGAGCCCGCGCGCCTTGGCGGCGGACCGGCGCCATTTTATCTCCCTCGCCGGTTGACCGCGTCAGCCGATTCAGGCTTGCTTCACCTTCACGATCAGGCGCCGAATGTTGCGTGAGCTCAGTTGGTACGGCGGCGGTCCACCACGTCTGGCTGCAAGCATCACACATGTCCGCCACGGTCGTCCCCCTGCCGCCGAGCTCATCGTCCGAGACCATCGCCTTCCTGCGGCGGATGGCCAGCATGGTGTCGGGTCGCAACGGCGAGATGCTGTTGCGAGCCGCCGCGCTGATCGAGTCGCTGGCGCAGCGGGCCATGACGGCCGAGCGGCTCTATCACCGGCAGCAGGAAGAAAACACCCGCGGCACCGAGCTGCGCGCGGCGGCCGAACTCGCCTCCGACGCCTGGGCCAGGCAGAACGACGAGCTGCGGGCGCAGCTCGCTGAGGTGACCGCTGCCGCCGCCGCCGAGCGCACCGCATTCAATGCGGAGCGCGGCAAGCTCTCCTGCCTGATGCAGGATGCGGAGACCCACATCAGCAAGCTCACAACCGAGCTCGAGACGCTGCGCGCCTCCGTCGACAGCTTCAACGAGACCGTCGTCTCCGTGCCAATCGAGGTGCTGCGGCTGGCGCGCACGCAGTTCGATGTCCTCGCAGGCGGTTTTGCCCGCGAGGGCGACGTCGTCTCGCAAGCCATGAGCGAGATCGGCGGCTTTGCGATCGACCAGGCGCTGACGGCGAAAAAGCCGGCCGGTACCGCCTGAGGCTGGGGCAACGGACATTCACGCTGAGGCTGGGGCAACGGACATTCACGACGGGTCGCCATGCCCGGGCTTGTCCCGGGCGAGCGGAAGCGACGCGGCCCTTCGGAAGGCAATTGCCCGACCATGACGCTGTAGGAACGTCCACGTCCCAAGCTCCGATGTCATGTGCGATTAGGCGGTGGTCGATTTCCTCCAGGCGCTGTTCAAGCTCGGATAAGCCGAGCATCGACCACGCGGTCGAAGATTCCGTCTCGCCGTCGTGCCAGCCCTCCGCGGAACTCCAAGAAACCGCTTCGAGTTCCGCGCGTTGAAACGATGATCCAATCGAGAGAGGAGATCCTGCGATGCCTGGGTCCATTATCGCACGAACAGGATTGCTCGTGGTGACGCTCTGCCTTCCCTGCGGCACGGCGAGCGCCGCATCCCCCTTTACCGCCATGGCCGGCTCGTGGTCTGGTGGTGGAGTATTGAGCACGACGGATGGCGGGCAGGAGCGGCTGCGTTGCCGTGCAACCTACAATGTCGGCAACGGCAGCGCCCAGCTTGACCTCAATCTGAAATGCGCGAGCGAGAGCTACAATTTCGATCTCGCCGGTGACGTCGAGTATCAGGGCGGCGCCGTTTCCGGGTCGTGGCGCGAAGCCACCCGCAACGCATCCGGCACGATCTCGGGTCGTGCGAGCGGCGATCATGTCGACGCGGCTGCGCGTGGCGACAACTTCTCCGCCAATCTGTCCCTGACGACGCGCGGCGGACGGCAAACGGTATCGATTCGTCCGCAAGGCACCAACGTCACGAACGTTTCGCTGGCCCTGCAACGGCGTTAGTCCGGCGCTGCCGTTGCTACGTTAGATCGCGCCGATATCGGCAAGGCAGGCCTGCGTCAGCGGCATGCGTTCGCCGACGAGACGCGGCTCGCCGCAATCCATGTTGAGCGCGAACACCGTATGCGCGTCGCCCTTCTCGGCCCAGCCGACCATCCAGCCGAGCGACGGCGCGCCGCGCTCGGCGCCCAGCAACCCGGACTTTGCGCGGATGACGCTATCGCCGACCTTGGTCACCGGCAGGATGTCGGCGACGAGGTCCTGGCTGCGCTTGGAGATCGGCAGTGCGCGGCGGCGCAGCCGGTCGACGAAATCGATCTGCTCGACAGGGTCGATGCGTAAGGCACCGGTGAGCCAAAACTGGTCGATGCCGCCGCCAATGTCGCGATTGCCGTAGTCGAACAAGTCGACATATTTCTGCATGCGCTCCTGCCCGATGCGGCGCGCAATCTCCTGATAGACCGGCACGGCGCTGACGAGAATCGCGCTGCGCAGCGTATGATCCTTGTTCCAGGCCTCGATTGGACGTTTGACGCCGTCCCAGGGAAAGACGTCCTTGTCGGGATCGGCGACGACGCCGGTTTCCAGCGCAATCAGCGAGTTCGGAATCTTGAAGGTCGAGGCCGGCAGCTTCCCCTCGCCCGAGCGCTCGCGGTCACTCGCGACGATCAAATAATCCTCGACCTTGTAGCCGACGAAGGTGCCGGCCGTGCCCAGATCAGTGAAGCGCTTTGCAAGACTCTCGCGGATCTCGTTGCGCGGCGGCGCGACAACAGCAAGCGCGCGGGATGGCAGGGTGGCGGCTGCGGCGAGGAGACCGAGGGTGGAACGGCGCGTCAGCAAGGGCAGTGTCCGTTTGGTGATGACAGTTGGCGCGACCATGCAGCCGATATCGTGGTGAAACGATGACAGCGTTAAAGCGCTCTTGTTAGAGCATGATCTTATCGGAAAGCCGCTACACACTTTGCGCTAACGCGGCCCTTCGCGTCCGGATCATGCTCTACCGCCCTCGGCCCGACAGCCGCAGCACGAAGACCAGCACTTCGGCTACGGCCTTGTAGAGATCCGGCGGAATCTCCTCGCCGAGCTCGACCTTGGAAAGCGCGCCGGCCAAGACCTCGTTCTCCTCGATCGGGATGTCGTGGGCCTTGGCGACCTCGATGATCTTTGCACCGATTGTGCCCTTGCCCTTGGCGACGACCACCGGCGCGTTGCTGCCCTTCTCGTAGTGCAGTGCGATCGCGAGCTTGGATGGGTCGCTCATGTAGCGCGATCCAGGAAGTGCCCGGCACGGGCCGGTGCCGGCTGAGGCGGCGTGCCGTCGCGGACCACGATGTCGCCGGGCTTGAGCTCGGCCCTGGTCATCGCCTGGCTGAGCTCGCCGATGCCGGCACGAAGCTGCTGCGCGGTCGCCGGGCGCTCCGCCCACATCCGTACGAAGGTCTTGTCGCCGCTCAGCGTGATCAGTGCATGCACGGGACCGGCCGGCTCGACGTTGAGCGAGAAGCGCGCGCGCCAGGCGCGCGTGGCGGGATCAGCCGACTCGTTGCCGCCGTTGCGCGAGATCTCGAACTGCGCCATCGCGGTGCCTTGCGGCGTCAAGAACGGAATCTCGAAATTCCACTGCGGGACGGTCGGATCGATGCGGTGACCGCTAGCATCGACGCGATCGGGCAGCGAGGCGACCTGCAGCAAGGTCTGCCGCGCGATCGCGGCGTCGGTGTCGTCGAGCAGTCGGTGCACGGTTGCAGCCAGCGGCGTATCCGGCGCGAGCGACGGCGAGGCGATGGATTGCGGCGACGGCAGCGCGCCGCGGAACGGCGGCGGCGTGATCGCGCGCGCGGCTGCCTCGAAGATGTGGCTGTCAGGCACCGCCTTGTTGGAGCCCGGCACGTTGCCGGTCATGCGCGGCAGGTTTTGCGTGACTTCCTGCAGCAGGCTCGCGGCGAGGCCGGCGGAGATGGTTCGCGGCCCTGCGGCCTGCGGCGTTTCACCCGCCACGTCTCCCAGCACTGCTGCTGCGAGCGCAGCACTGCGTGGCAGTTGGGCCGGTTGGGCGATCTCCGCACCGGTCGACGGCAACGCCGCATGCGCAGCCTCGCCCGCCGCCTGAAGTGCCGACGCTGCGGTCTGCGGCGTGGCCATGGCGCTCGTCGGCAGCGCGGCGCCTTGCACCGGAGCCTGCGGCACGCCGGTCTCGAGCGCACCTGAGGTCGCGACCAGCGTCTGGCGCAGCACCAGCAGCGCCGCCTTGAGGTCCGGTACGGTCCCGGAAGACAGTGGTGTGCCCGTCCCAAGAGACGCCTCGAGAAAGAGCCCCGACCTCTGGAAGGCGGACTCAACATCGCCGCCATCGAGCCCCGCGTTGAGCGGCGTCTGTTGTGCCAGCACGTCCAGCATCGCCTGCTTCAGTCCTGCCGGCAGATTGCTGCCGGTCACGGCCGAGGCAAGATCGGTGAACAGCGGCGCCTGGCTGCCCTGCTTGGTCACAGCCTCGGCCGAGGCCGAGGTGACTGCGACCTGCTCGGACGGCGTCAGGAGACTGCGCGCGGTCGTCGCGGAGGGCGCGAGCGGCGGGCTGTCCAGCAGCGACGCCGCTGTCGGCGTCAGTGTGATCTGATCAGCTGCCTGGCCTGCCCCATTGACGACTGCAAGCCGGATCGTGCCGTCGTTCTGCGACACCGCGAGCTGGAGATTTTGTCCGGGCGACAGCGCCACCTCGGACATCACGTCCAGGGAGAGGTTGGCAATCGCGATCCGCACCAGATTGTCGGCGAGCACGCTGACGACCTTGGCGTCGACGACGCTGCCGGCCTGAAGGACAAGGTCAGGCGTCGCCGCATCAGCCACGGGGCTGGCAGCGCCGACCGGAAGGATCGAGCTTATCGGCATCGCCATCTTAGGAGCCCAGGAGCACGGGCCACCCTAACGCCGGCGTCGTAAACCTCTCGTTAAGGACCTCTGGCCGCGGCCGGCTTGACTGCGGCCAGAACCGTCACGGCAGCCTGAAAATCCCTCAGCCGCGCGGCGCGGCGGGCGGCTGTTTCCTCATCCACCCCCCACTTCTCGGCATTCCAGTCCTCATCGACATAGGCTGCCGCCCAGACCTGGTCGGCATCGCGCACCCCGTGGGCCAGTGCCAGCGCCAGCAGCGCCGAGCCGGTCAGGGTCGTGATCACGTGGAGCGCAGCCACGGACCACGCATCCTGCGGCAGCGCGGCGCGCGCGGCCTGGATCGCCTCGTCCGGCTGTTTCACATGCATGATGCCCTCGGACAGCATGAAATGCGCGCCCAAGCTCTCTGCAGCCCAGAACAGCACGGGATCCCAATGCGCCGCCTCGCGGGCCACCAGCCCCTCCGGATGGCCGGCGCGGTAGAATAGCAGGTCGGACTGCAAGTATTTTGCGAGGTCTTCGCTGACGAGTTCGACGCGGTCCACGACGCCCTCGACCACGCTGTTGGCGATACGCGTCAGCGGCATGGTCAGGGGATCGATCGTCTCCACCTGAACCGCCCATTCCGCGGCCACCGCATCGGCGAGCGCGCGCGACGGGATCACCACTTGGCGACCGGAGGGCGTGCGGATCGGCTTGCCGTCGAGCGTGATGGCGAAGCCGTCCTCGGCCTCAGCTATGCCAGCCTCCTTGTAGAAGCGCTTGCGCTGCGGCATGCGCGTGGCCCTACGCACCGCCTCCTGCGGATCGAGCGGGGATTGCCCCGCGGCCTCATCGAACAATTCGCGCATCTTGAGTTTTCGGTCTCCGCCGCACAATGCTAGGCTTTTAAGCTAAGACCGGCGGCCGATAAAGCGAGCGGCAGGCATGAGGGAACTTGCGGGCATTGTGGCCCTGTTCGCCGGGTTCTGGCTGGCCACGGCGCAAGCCGGCTTCCGTACCCCGGAATCGGCCATGCGCAACGTCTACGCCTATTACGGCGAGGGCGCGCCGGAGCTGTCAAAAGGCCTGCCGCGCGATGCCGCGACCGCCCGGCAATTCTTCGATTCCAGCCTCCGCAAGGCCTGGAGCACGCCAAGGGCCGAACCCTATGATTTCCTGGTGCAGAGCCCGACCTGGAAGCTCGGCCCGGTCGCGATCGCGGTCCTTCGCAAGCAATATGACAAGACCTATGTCGCGGCCAATTTCGACAATCGCGGCCGGCGTGTCACGCTGAACTTCATCCTGGTCAACGGTCCCGAAGGCTGGCTGATCGCGGACGTCGAGAGCCCGCATGACAGCTTGCGGATGTTTTTGGAGCAGTTCCGGAATTGAGGTATTCGTCATTGCGAGCGCAGCGAGTCGCGGTAGGGACGCTCATTGCTGAGCGCCCCCCGCACAGATCCGTACGTGCGGCTTTCCCGCATACGGCTCCCACCTCGGGTGAGTGACGGCGAAGCGTGCTCGCGGCCAAGGATGACGGATGTTGGGCCTGGGGAGGCAGTCACAGGCGAGGCGACTGATCGTCTCCCACCTCATGCCATCGGTCTGGCTGCGGCGCCGGAGCGTGCGTCTCCAGAGTTCGATGACGAAGAAGCGGAAGGCGCTGAGCGCCCGACTGTTGGTCGGCACCGCATGGTCGTTGAAGTAGCCGGTGACGACCTGCCGCAGCCATTTACCCTGTTCGA
>NZ_JADPKQ010000448.1:0-90569 GCF_023074015.1 Bradyrhizobium sp. 142 | reverse complement strand
CTGGGGCAAGCGACCGCCGGTCGCCGGTACGGCCGCGGACCTCGCCCGGACGCGGCGCCCGTCCGACTGGAAGCGCCTGTCGGCGGGAGCCGGAACCAAGGGACCGCGGCTGCACGACTGGTGTTATCTCGAATTGGCCGACCTCGAGGCCGAGCAGTTCAACAGCGCAAATGATGGTTTATGGACGCGCGGTCTACTGATCCGTCGTCGCATCGCCGATGATGACCTCGCCTTCTTCACCACCTGGTGCCCAGCGGGAACATCAATTGAAACGCTGGTCGCGGTCGAAGGCCATCGATGGGCGATCGAGGACAGCTTTGAAACCGCGAAAAACGAGTTCGGGCTGGATCACAACGAGAGCAGATCCTGGCATGGCTGGCACCGTCATGTGTCCTTGGTGATGCTCGCCTTCGCCATGATGGCCGCGATCCAACATCGCGCTAATCCGCCACCGCCAAAAAAACGAAACCTCGCCCCCCGGCAAAAGCCAAAGCATAACCACGCCGCCACTGATCCGTTGGTCAATCCAGGAAATCCGCCGCATTGCCATCAGACTTGCTCGAAAGCGTATTCAACCCGCACGCATCATCGCATGGTCTTTCTGGCGCAGAGCTCATCAGGCTGCCGCTCAACGCGCTCATGTCAAATCAAAAAGACAACTGTAATGCTAGGGCGGCCGCGTTCGGCAGCTCGGCGAGATCGCGGGCCGCTTCCGCCAGCGCAGCCGTGGCATTGGCCAGCAGGCGAACGCGGTCGCGCTCGGCGTTCAGCTCGGCCAAGGCGCCGGGGTGGACGAGATCGATCGCGTGGTTGCGCACCGCTTCGGTGGTTGCGGGGTCGATGCCGACCAGCTCCGGAGCCTCGAGAATCGATTGCAGGAACAGAAGGGACATGCTCGGGATGAGGGCGCGCAGCTCCTGCGCGGACTTGCCGGCGAGACGATCGCGAACCTGACTCCGCAGGCCCGCGCCAGCCGCGTCGGTCTTGTCGATCGCCGGCAACTGGATCTTAGCGCGCTTCTCGTCGACATGGATTCGGTCTTGCTCGATACAATCCATTTGCCGGTTTCGACCTCGGAGGCCAGCCCCATGCGCTCCAGCTTGCGCGCGCGCTCGATCAGTAGCGCGCGGTTCTGGCGGAACGTGTCGCGCATGTGCTGGTCGGGACGCAGGTCGGTAAACTCCTTCCCCTGCTGTTCGGCGATCAGCATCCGGTCGAGCCGGGTGAAGCGGTCGGCGTCCACTTCCCGCTCAAGCTGCTTTGCCACCTCAAGCTCGGTCTGGCGGCCCAGTTCCCGGGTAACGATCTCGCTGGCCGGCTCGCGAATACCGTAAGCGATATAGTCGCCAGCAATGAGGGTCTTGCCGTCGTCGGTCATACCCCGAACGATGATGTGGGTGTGCGGGTGGCCGGTGTTGTGGTGATCGACCGCGATCCAGTCGAGTTTTGTTTTGAGATCCGCTTCTATCTGCTTCATCAGATCGCGGGTAGTCTCGCGCGGGTCGACCAGTTCAACGCCTTCTTCGGCCGAGATAATGAAGCGGAACTGATGGCGGTCATCGCGGCCCCGATCGAGGAAAGCACGGCCATCCTCCATGTCGCGGTCGCCGGAATAGACCTGGCCTTCTCGCCATCCTTCGTCACACCATCCCGTTCGAGATAGCGCAGGTGCGCGTCCACCGCCTTGGCGCTCACGAACTGCCGCCCTCGCGTGGCACCGCGCTGCGGATTGAGCTTCACCACGCGAGCCTCCACCGCCACGCGCCGCGACCGGGTGCGCACCCCGCTCCCGTCCCGGCTCCATGCGCTCCGATCCCTGAGCGTCAGCGCCGTTGCAGCACCCCGCCCACGCGCATTGAACCGCCCGCTACCCTTCCCGGCCCTACCCGGGCGGTCGGGATTGCCGCCTGCCCCGGCGTATGGCCTGATGGACCTGGCCGAGGAAGCTGGCCGGGCGTCGTCGCATCCCGCTGATCCGGCGCGCTCTCGTCCTTGCACCACTGCGATCATGGACCTTACCGGGACGGATGCGGAAGTCGTCTTCGTCACGTGCCATGAGACGACGATTGGAAGTCGAGAGGCATCCCGCAAGAGCCGATATGCGACAATCGCAAAGGACCGCAGAAATGCTTACATCAGCGTAAGCGCTTCGGTCTCGCCCTTTCCACACATTGCGGGCGACGCCGCTCGGACCGTTGAAGACAAAGAAGAAAGTGTCAGTAGCGCCCCCGGCTCAACTCACCCGTTCAAAACGAGCCGCGTAAAACCAATGTGCAGACAAAAACTTAGGAACGAAGTTCCGGCAGCGAGGAATCCCGCTTTATCTTGCCGTCCTCCTTTCCCGTCGTAAGCGTCCGGTTCTTGCACGACTTTCCGAGAGTACACTGTCGTTCCATACCGGTTCATTCCAGAACAAAGCCAGATGCGAGCGGTGGTCGGCTCATGTCGAGGCGTGGCAACTCCGCGGTTTGTCGCAGCGCCGCTACTGCCAGATCCACCGCCTCACAGATACAACATTTACACGTTGGCTGCGCGCGACCACGGAAGCGGAAGCGGCTAAAACACTGCGCGCCAAACGCTAAATCCTTGTCGAAACCGAGCACGAGGAGCGTCGAAGACTAACGCAGGAGGAGACCGTTCAAGCTGACAGCGAATAAGCGCGATCAGGACGCCGTACGCTACGCCGCACTGAGCAATTGTCCAACATCTATCTCGATGCCGCCCGACGGACCAGAGCATGGAATTGGCGCAGAAACTTGCCGCGCAATCCATCATGCGACTGGCGGGGCTACGCCATCTGGCCTCCGAATCGGGATTGCGATGATCCGCAAGGCGAGCCGCCGCGGTCTCGCTAAAGTACGCCCAAGTGACGAAACCGGCCACGCGACGGTTTCCCACTTCGCTTGAAAACCACTTGAGCGGTCTCGCTTATCGCCAGGCCTTTGCTGCGAGAAGGCGATCCTCGTTCAGTCACGCCTTGGTCTGCCGCGCGAAGGCAAGCGCCCTTTCCATGTCTTTATCGGCCCGCAGCGTCGCGTTGCGGATACGGGCGTGCAGCCGTTCGGCTTTCGCTTGCGCAACGCGCTTCAGGATGCGGCCGAGCCATGGCGGCAGCCCTTGGTCCAGGCCTGGCGCGCGAAGGCACCGGCGCGTCAGAAAACCGGCATGCACCTCGAACAGGTTGTCTTCGAGCGATACGATCGCTTGATACGATCCGGGGTCGCCCTGCCTTCCACAGCGGCCGAACAGCTGCCGATCGATCCTGCCGGATTCGTGGTATTCCGTCAGGATCACATGCAGGCCGCCGTTGAGAGCGACGTCAGGCGCAAGCTTGATGTCGGTGCCGCGGCCCGCCATGTTGGTTGCAATGGTGATGCGACCGCGTTGGCCTGCCAAGGCCACGAGTTCCGCCTCTTCTGGTTCGTTGCGCGCATTGAGGACGACATGGGCCAGACCACCTTGCGCAAAAAAGCCGGCCAATTGCTCGGAGGCCTCGACCGAGCGCGTGCCGATCAGAACCGACCGGTTTTGATCGACCAGTATGCGAGAGGCTTCCACCACCGCCCGCCACTTCTCGGACCTGGCGCTGTATAGGGCGACGCCAAGGTCGCGCTTCAGATCAGGCTTGTGGGTTGCAATCGGGATGACGCTGAGGCCATAGACCGAGCGGAATTCGGCCGCCACCTCGGCGCCCGTACCGGTCATGCCACATAGTCCGAGATAGCGGCGAAAGAACCGCTGATAGGTGATCTGGGTCAGCGTCTCGCGGCGGCCGGTGGTGGGGCAGTTCTCCTTGGCCTCGATCAGCTGCTGCAGCCCGCGCTGCCACTGCCGGTCCGGCATGGTTCGGCCGGTGAATTCGTCGACGATCTGGATCTTCTGATCCGCAACGATGTAGTGCTGGTCCCTGCGGTATAGCAAAAGCGCCGCCAAAGCCTGCTGGACCAACTCCTCCCGCGCGCGTTTGGCCTTCCAATGCCCCTCCAGCGAGGAGAGCAAACCCGGCAATGCCGCCTGCCCCTCCGGCGTCAGGCGGACGGAGCGCCTCACCTCGGATACGCCATAGTGGACAACCGGGCTCAGCTTTCGCGCAGCCTGCAAAATTGCGTTGCAAAGCGCCGTGCTCATCTCGGCTTCGTGCTCGCGGGAGATAATCAACGGCGTGCGAGCTTCGTCGATCAGGATGCTGTCGGCCTCGTCGACGATCGCGAAGTGCAAACCGCGCATCAGCGTTTGAGAATTGTCGGCCGGCAACCCGAGGCACGAGGCTCGAAGACGCGCGGCGGACGGCCGGCCGATGGCATGGCGATCACGAAGATAGTCGAACACCAGTTCCTTGTTGCAGGCGTACAGCACGTCGCTGTAATAGGCGCGCCGCCGCTCCGGGCGCGGCTGGCCATGAACCGCCAGGCCAACTTCAAGGCCGAGTGCTTCATAGACCGGGCGCAATTCGTTGGCGTCGCGTTCGGCGAGATAATCGTTGATCGTCACGACGTGGACCGGCATGCCCGCGAGGGCCGCGGTGGCGGCCGGCAGCAACGCCGTGATGGTCTTTCCCTCACCGGTGCGCATTTCCGCGACATGACCGCTGATCATCGCAAAGCCGCCCAGGAGCTGAACCGGACGATGCCGCATCGCGATCTTGCGTGCCGCGGTTTCACGAATCAAAGCGAAGGAACGCGCGACCAGCTCCAGTGCAAACCCCTTGGCCACCAACTGTGGCCGCAGGCGGTCAGCCGCCGCCCGCAGTCCCGCATCATCCAAGCGGTCGAGTTCGGGTTGATGAGCCTCAACCAGGGCCACGAGACCGCTTTGCAGCAACTGACGCCGGATCAGGACACGTTGCAGCGGTTCGACCGCAGCATAGCATGCGCTATCCCACCACTTGACGTCGACGCGGTCGCGCTCCGGCGCGGGCGCCGTGACGATCTCTGGCGAAAGCCAGGGGCGGAGCGAGACATCAAGCATCGAAGTGGGACAAGAACACTTGCCGCAGCCGGCGATACCACTGAAATCCGAGCGCCTCCCAGTCGTGACGGAACTGCAGATAGATCCGGGTGCCGTAATAAAGATCAACGGGGGCCGGCGAGAGCCGCATATCAAACTGGAATACACGCTCCATCGCGGTATTGCCGTCGGCATCCCGCGGGTCGTTGGCAAGCCGGCCGCCGCCATTGACGCCCAGCGCCTTGCTCGGGAGCGCATTGCCGGCGGCAGGGACTTCGCGGATGATCGAAGCCGCGAATGTCGTCGCGAGCCGATCCACGATCTTCGCATCGGCCGTTCGAAGATGGCCGCGAACCAGTTCGATATCGTCCTGCCGAACGACGACGCGCACCGTGCGCGGCTCGTCCGCCATGATGAACCCGAGCATCGAGCCCTCCTGGACCCAGCGACCAGCCGAATCTTCCGGTTTAAGCGCGACGAAGATTCCGGCTCGTGGACTTCGAACCACGAGGCGTTCGACGCGAACCGTCAGCCGCTGCAGCTCGGACCGCTCGGCTTCCAATTCTTGGAGCGTGACGGCGGCCTTGGGGCGATCGCTGACAAATTCGGATCGCAGCCGCGTCTCGACTTCGGCGACCCGCTGCGCCTGGGCAACGATCTGCGCCGCCAGCGCCGGCTCCGTGAGCTGAAATAGCTTATCGCCTCCGCGAACCTGGCTTCCCGAAGCCATCTCGAGACGCTCGACGAAGCTGCTGGTTCCGGCCCGGACCTGGGCATCTTCCGGCAACCAGACGACACCCTCGCCGACCGTGACGAGGGGCGCCGGCACTAGCAGAATGAGCCCAGCCATCGACAGGCATGCGGCGACCGACACACCGATGGCGCGGCCGCGCCGATCGTTCAATGTAGGACTGGTCACGAGGTGACGCACGATGCGTCCGAGCGGTGCGATGAACCCAGTGAACAGCGACCAGGCCGCAATCGCGCCACCGATTGCCAGATACTCGGTCGAGACGAACAGGGCGATGCCGATAAACACGATGAAGCGATAGATATAGGCCAGCGGGGCGTAGAGAAGAAGCCAGTGCCGTTCCGACGGCAACACTGAGCTGGTGCGCGGGGGTTGCACACCGAACAGACGATGTTCGATCATGGTGGCCCAGTAACGGTTCGAGCGGCTGCCCAGATTGGGTATTTCCAGCAAGTCCGTCAGAATGTAGTAACCATCGAACCGCAGCAGCGGATTTCCATTTACGACAATGGTCGACAACCCGGCGATCAGCACGACATCGAGCGCGGCTGCCCGGACGACGCCGGTTTCGGCAAACAACCAGACATGAACCGCAATGCCCGCCAGAGCCAGTTCGGTCAACATGCCGGCCGCGCCGACCAGTGCGCGGGCATATTTGCTTCGAAACGACAGCGACGCGGAAGCGTCGACATAGGGCACCGGCATGAATATGAGAAACATCAAGCCGGCGTCGTGAACTGCGCCGCCATAGGCCTTGACGATTACGCCGTGGCCAAGCTCGTGCAGGAACTTGACGACCGGAAACATCAGCGCCAGCAGCAGCAGATTCTCGGCTGCGAGAGTTCTTTCCGGCAGACTTGCCGACCACTCCTGCCAGTGGATCGCCAGCAGGAAGGCAGCCGGCACCACGATCGCGAGCCAGAGCAGCGCGAACGGACGCGCGCCAAACGGCCGCATCAAGTCGACCAGCCGGCTCAGCATCCGATCCGGGTCAATCAGCGAGACCGAGATCGCGAGCGGGTTCTTGAAGTTACGCGTCAGCCGCATCCAGCGGCGTTTCTCAAGCCGCTCCAGAAGCCCGGAGGTCTCCGGTGCATCGCCGGATTGCATGAGGTCGGCACTGTGCAGCTGCGACAGCAGCCGCAGCACTTCATCCTGGGAGGGGGCGTTTTCCTCAAGCTGCGTAGCAGCCGCCTTCCATAGCTCGTCGAGCGTGCGCTCGCCGTTCATGTTGCCGATCAAGAGGTAGGTCGCCGGCGTGAAGCGATGGACCCGGCCGGTGGCGTGATCGTGCAGAACGTACCACGTGACGCCCCGATAGCGATGGCGATGCACCTCGACGTGGGGATGAAGCTGCGGCTTGAGCTGCGCGGCGCGGTACCAGGTCGCGCTGAAGAACGACTCACTCATCGCGCCGCCTCGATCGCGGTGGTCCTCACGGCGTCCACTCCCAGGCCAGCAGGCGAAGCCGGTCGGTGACGCCGCGGGTCCAGATCCAGAACAGCGAAGCCTCGCCGACCGAAAGCTTGGCGACGCCTTCCATTCCAGGCCTGAGCTGCACTTCGGTGGCGCCGAGCAGCGCTTCGACACGGAACGCACTTCTTCCGTTCTGCGTCGTCGAGACCGGCGTGATGCGCTCCACTTCGAACGGCACCGTGGCCCCGGCGGCGCCGGTGAGCGAGAGCAAACCACGCTGCGCGCGCGACACGTACCCGATGTCGAACTCACTGACCTGAAGGACGACCCGGTAGGAACTCAAAGGGGCAATCTCGAACAGCACCTTGCCCTGCTCGACCGGCGTGCCGACCAACTGACTGAGATCGCCCGATACGATAAGGCCGTCGATCGGCGCCGTAATCCTGGTGCGGGACAGCTTGTCGGTTGCCAGCGCCAGCTCCGCCTCGGCCTGACGAAGCTGCGCCGCCGCAACCAGACTGCCGGCGCGGTCGTGCTTGGCAAGCGCGTCACGTCCGCGTTGAATGTTCTTTTGCCGCTCGCTCTCCCACTTCATCACGTCCGAGCGCAAATCGCGATCGTCAAGCACGGCCAGAACCGCGCCGGCGGCCACGACGTCGCCAGCCTTGGCCGGCGCCTGCTGAATGAAACCCTGAAACGGGGAGACCGCGGCCCGCTGCACCGAACCTTCAAGGACCGATTTGGCAGTGATGCGAAACTCGCCCTGCCAGAAAACCGCCACCGCGACGGCAAGGGCCGCGGCGATCGCGCCGAGCTTGGCAGCCGGATGCCTGGGCCCGATCACGACGCGGACCGCATCCTGAACCGATGTCGCAACGCGTCCGGCAAAAAGCCTGCGCGAGTCCGCCTTCATCTTCAGGACCGGCCCGACCAACGATCCTACCAACTCGAAGACATCGAGATGGGCGGCATCGAACGGTTCTCCCGTTGTTCGCTCGAATGTTAGAACGCCGACTGCGCCGGTCCGCGCTCGCATCACGATGGAGGCGACCGTGCCGGCATCCCAGGCTTTCATCAGAGCCGCATGCGCGATCGCGATTTGATTACCTGCCTCGGGCAGCGGCGGCAACACGACGGAAGCCGCCTGATCGTAGGCTTCCTCCATCGCGTTCTCGATTGCCGCGACCAGGTCCGCCTTCTCCTGAAACCAGGCCGCGTTCGACATCGCACCAAGCTTCACGGTCTCGCCGACGAGCATGCCGAAGGCCACGCGCTCGCAGTTCAACCGCTGCGCCAGTTCGTTGACCAGTGCAAGGGCGGCCCCATCGATGCCATCGTGCTCATCGGCGACAGCCAGCATCTCGAGCGCAATGGCGGCGACGTCGAGCTGGTGTTTGACATCCTCGGTGCGGTTTCGCCAGACGAACCCCTCGATCCAGCCCGCTCCCCAATGCAGGCGGCGGAGGATGCGCTGCAGATCGGCACCCGGCTTCGCCGCGGCATCGACCACCACGACGCCGTGGATTTCACCGCGGCTTTCGATCGGATAGGCAATATGCAAACCGGTGTCATCGGGACCGGCACCTGCCTGGGCAGGGGCCGTGATCCCTCGTCGTTCGGATAGCGCGCGCTCGGCGACCACCGCGAGATGGGTGACGTCGGTGAGCGGTCCCGGCCACACCGCGGCAGGGCCGAACGAACCATCGGGCCGCGGCAGCAACAACGCCGCGGCACGGGTTGTACCTATCTCGACGCATTGCAGCGCCAGCCAGGCGCTCAGCAGATTGCCGGTGGTTTCCGACGCCGCGAACGCCGTCCAGAGCGCATTCTCGGCCGAGGCTTGCGGCGCATCGTCGGTCGAAGAGGCGCCCCCGGTGCCTGGGGCGTCTTGCGCCATGGGGTCGATCGTCGATGATACGCTCATTTCAAACAGGCACTCATCTCGGCGCCTCTCCAAGCGCGCCTGCCTGGTCGAGGAACCGAATCTTGCAGCGCAAGCCGCCGGGAAGGCTGAGATCCGGATTCGGCAGCGAGAGGCGCACGCCGAAAGTACCACTGGACGCATCGAACAGCGTGTCGACGACGGTCACCGCGGCCCGATAATGGCCGCCGACAGGCGCCTCGGGTTCGACGTCGGCAATCATGCCGGGCCGCAATTGACCGAACATCGCCAGCGGCGCAAACACCTCCACGTAAAGCGGATTCATCCGCGCCAGCACCAGGATGTGGGCCTGCTCGGTGCGATATTCACCCGGCCCGAGCACCCTTTCCGTGACCACCGCGTCGAGCGGACTGAGAATGACCCGCTGGCGCAGCAGCCCTTCAGCGCGGCGCAACTCGCTCTTGGCGATGTCGAGGTTAAGCTGTGCTTCCTTGAGGGCCAGAATGGCGACACGTTCGTCGGTTTTGGCCTCGTCGTAGGCAGCTTCGGTCACGGTGTTGGTCGCTCGCAGCGTCTCCATCCGCTTGAACTTGCGGTGCAGAAATTCGACACGCGCCTCGCCACTGCTAATGGGGTTGTCGTTTTCGGAACGCGAGCGTGCCGCGGCCACCGCGGCCTCCTCGACTTCGCTTTCAAGTTCGGCAAGCCGTTGGCCCTGGCGCACGACGTCGCCGCGATCCACCAGCACATTCCGAATCAACCCGGGAACCGGAGCGCCTATCTTCAGGGTCGCGCTGGATTCGATGAGACAGTCGAGCTTTTCCTGCGACGCCACCCTGCGCTCCTCACCGGAAGCACCGGAGATACTCAGGATGGTCAGGAACCCGACCAATTTCAACGAACGATAATGGCGCTGCATGTTTCCACTTGCTTGGGCCGGTTTAGATTAGAGCGAAGGCGGCGGCCGGAAAATTTCGCGAGTTTGACCGGAGACGCGCACCGAAAACTCCTGATTGGGATCGCGACCATCGTCCGCGCCGTTGACGAAATCAACCCGCCAGGATTTGCGGTCGCGTCGCGGCTCGCCTTTGCTGCTTCTGGGCGCCAGTCGTTTGCCCGCGACCATCGCCGGGAAGAAGGCGAGCGCGGCTGAACCGCCGTCCATGACGACGCGACCCGTGTCCGACGCGCGATCGGCCTTGTCTTCCGGTTTGACCGAGATGACCCCGCCGGATGCCGCAAACCGAGGCAGGCTCTGCTCGAGTTGACCCGATTTGCCCGGTGTCGAGGTCAACGGTGTCTCCGGCGGAATCCCAAGCGTGCTGCCGCCCGGTGCAGGGCGGGATGGAATGGTTTGGGGCGGCTCGATGTGCAGGTCGATGGCCGGGTCGACGCCGAGTGCGTGCAGCATTTCATCGACGGTGAAAGTCCAACCGAAGGTGATGTTGGTCACTTTGCAGAAGCGAATCTTTCCAGATCCCCCATTGGCGTCCAGCGAACCGGTCGGGCGGTCGAAGTCGTTCGGCGAGCCACCAGGACTGAATATCTGGTGGCGTCCCGGCGCGGCGATTTCAATCGTAGCCCCGCTGCCACTATTGGCCTGAACGAACTTTATGCCCAACGACGGCAGTCTGACCTGGAGTTCTTCGAAGAAGACCACCGGCACCGGTATTTGGATGATTCGCGGCGTCGAAGGCGTATCCGCGGTCGGTTGGGCCGGACCGTCGGCAATCAGCAGCAACGGATCGATCAGAGACCAAGCTTCGAATCCCGACTGCAGATTGCTGCGGAAGCGACTGATCAACGCCTGATCGCGGGCGGTCATCGCCACGGCGTCGCCGTCGGTATCGTTGATATTGGCGACGACATGGATGGCGTCGTCGCCGACGATCTGGGCGGTTTCCCGGTTGATGCTTTCAACGGAGATCCGCATGATCTCGGTTCCGGCATAGATTTCCCGGCCGTGACCGAGCAATCTCACCAGTTCGACATCGCCGCGCTCGAGCGCCGTCAGGCTTTCGATGGCCACGCGCAGGATTCTGCGTCCGGCGGCGCCGTCGACAAATTCGAACTTCACGGTGGCGCCCGACGGAAGGCCGGCACCCGAGCGTACGCCGTCGAAGCTCACCAGCAGTGGATCGTAATCGACGTCGAAGATGATTTGGCGCACGCCCCCGAGATTGCTCAGGGTGACGGCAAGACCATCATGTCCGGCAGCGTCGCGCAGCGCGCTGCCCGGGGGTGTCACGATGTCCGGAAGGCGGATCACATTGACATAGTCATGGATTGCAAACTTGCCGCGATAATCGCCGCCGGCCTGGCCGTCCGCATCGCCGTCGAGAGCGCCCAGAGTGTCATGGAACGCATGGGCGCCGGCGACCAGTCGCACATTGTACGCATCCGGCCTCAAAAGACCGCCGCTCTTGATGAACGAGAAGCCTTTGTCGTCGTGGTCGAGCACGATGGATCCGATGACGGGCCGCCCGGACGCATCGGTGAACTTGACGTCGGCCCAGATACCGCTGGCGTCGGCACCATAGAGGCTGACGTCGCCCGGCACGAAGGCGTGGTTGAACGCGACATGGAAGCCGGTCGCCGACGCTTCGAAATCGATCACCTGCAGCGGAGGCAGCGCTGCCGCGCGCGCCGTGACATTGACCAGCGCCGGGCCGAATTCGCCGTCGTCGTTGGTGAGCCGGGTCCGCACCACGAAATCGCCGGCATCGGTGAAAACGTGTTTTGCAAGGCTGGTTGCGCCGCTGAAGCGCTCGACCGTCCCGTCGCCCCAATCAACCGTCCAATGATCCACCGGATCGTCACCCGGGTCGGTCGCACCCAGCGACAGCGTCCATTCGGCGCCCACCACCGTCGTGGCATCGCCGCTCACCAGCAATTGCGGCGCAACATCGGCGACCACGATATCGAAGCTGCGCTGGCTCTGGCCGCCATGCGCATCGGTGGCACGGATCAGCGCCGAAACCGTCATCGGACCATCGGGCGCCCGCCACATGAAGGTTCCGGTCTTCGGGTCGAACGACGCCCCGGCCGGACCCGAGAGCAACTCCAGCGTGACGGCTGCGCCGTCGTCCACATCGCTGGTCGTGAAGACAGCGACCACGAGATCGCCTTCCTTGACCTCGGCGCGCGCCGGGCCGGAAATGGCAGGGGGATCGTTGAGCCCGGTGATCGTGATCGTGACCTGCGCCGCCGTCGAGGTCAGATGACCGTCATTGGCGGTGAACGAGAAGCTGACGGTATCGGTCTGCCCCGGCGCCAGCGCATCGTGCCGGCCACGGGGATCGTAGCTCCAGGTGCCGTTGGACTGCAGCGAAACGCCCGCCACCGGCGCGACCAGCGCGTAGCTCAAGGTATCGTTCTCCGCGTCGGTTGCGGTCAGCGTGCCGCTGATCAGCGTATCCTCATCGGTCTGCGCCTCCACCGGCTTCGCCACCGGTGCATCGTTGACGCCCGTGATGGTGATCATGACCTGCGCCGCCGTCGAGGTCGCATGACCGTCATTGGCGGTGAACGAGAAGGTGACGGTATCGCTCTGCCCCGGCGCCAGCGCTTCGTGCAGCCCACGGGGATCGTACCTCCAGATGCCATTGGACTGCAGCGAAACGCCCGGCACTTGCGTGACCAGCGCGTAGCTCAGGGTATCATTCTCAGCGTCGGTCGCGGTCAGCGTGCCACCGACCACAGTATCCTCGTCACTTTGCGCCGCGGCGGCCTTCGCGAGCGGCGCATCGTTGAGACCGGCGATGGTGATCGTCACCAGAGCCGCGCCCGATGTCACGTGGCCGTCACTGGCGGTAAACGAGAACGTCACGGTATTGGTCTGCCCCGGCCCCAGCGCGTCGTGCAGGCCGCGGGGATCGTAGCTCCAGCTGCCGTTAGATGTCAGCGAGACGCCCGACACCGGCGTGACCAGCGCGTAGCTCAGGGTCTCGTTCTCGGCGTCGGTCGCCGTCAGGGCGCCGCCGACCACGGTGTCTTCGTCGGTCTGCGCCTCGAGCGCATGGGCGACCGGCGCATTGTTGACGCCGGTGATGGTCAAGGTGACGGTGGCCGAGGAGAACAGGCCGCCGGCGTCGGCGATCGTATAGGTGAAGCTGTCCAGCGCGGTGGCCCCGGCGGCCAGGCTGTTGAAGCGGCCGTTGGGATCATAGCTGAAGGCGCCATCGGCCTCGACCTTCAGCAGCGCGCCGGAGGCCAACGTGATGGTCGTGCCCACCGCTGCCGCCGAACCGTTGATCGCGGCAACGACCAGGCTTGCACTTTCGTTGAGGCTGATGTCGTTGCTGAGCAGGCCGATCCCGGCCGCAACGGTGACGACGCTATCCTCGGCGGTCGTCGCCCGATCGCCGGTTGCGATCGGCCCCTGCTCGGCGCCCGGCTCGACGAATTGCACGTCGTTGATGGACACATTGCTCTGCGCATTGCCAAAGCCGATCAGGTCGAAATACAGACGAATCTGGGTACCGGACGCGAACCCCGAGAGGCCCACCGTCACGACGAGCGGGCCGTGGCCGGCGTGGCCCTGGCCATCCAGGCCGCTGACATGGACCAGATCGCTGGTCGAGACGGTGCCATCGGCCTGGATATTAAGCGCAGCGTCGGTATCGGTCAGCGACGTGATCCTGGTGAGCGGCACGCCGTCGGCGCCGACGATCGCAAATTCGAACGCGTCCGACGGGCCGTCGCCATTGCTGAAGAAATTGAGACTGGGAATGACGAAGCGCAATTCCGTGGCATCGGCCGGCATGACCACGTCAGCCGTCAGCCGCGCGCCGACGGTCGCATCCTCGGAGAGCGTGAAGGATGCCGGCGGCAGGCCGATGCCGTTCTGCCCGAACGGAACGATCGGGGCGGCGGTGAAATTCTCGGTGGCAAACGGATCAGCGTCCAGCAACGGTGGCGCAAATGAAGTAGAGATGACATTTTCCGGGACCACCTTGTCCGGAAGCAATCCGGGATTGGTCTGCAGATTGGCATTAGACGCACGATTATGGACGAGTGTGATGATCTGCTCAGCGATAAATCTTACGTTATTGCCGAAGTTTTCGTTTTTCTCCACTAATTGTTGCATGCGACCTGCTTCGTCAAGCCCCGCAAGGAAGAACCAATCCTCAAGAGGGCTAACCGTTTTGGCGAAAAGGTTCGCCATGATCCCTTTCGGACCACTGGCAATTGTTGGAGTCCGGCGCTGACCATTTTTCGGCGTCAGCTCAATGTATTCGTCAAAAAGCCCAAGATTATGGGCGGTTTCGTGCGAATAGGTTCCGCCGAAATCCTGAGCAAACTCCTTCAGGGTCCAGCTCAGTTTCGCATCGCGTATCTCCGAACCGAGCAGATAATTGACGTCATTTTCCCGTACCGGATTCACGAGTTGAAGCAAGGTCGCCAGCATCTGCGCCGCCGTCAGATCATCACGCAAGACGATCTTACCATCGTCCATCGGGTCGATCATGGTGAGCTTGGCAAGGAAGTCTGCGTCGGAAAAATCCTGTTCGGCGTTCGCCGGGTCAATTGGATGCAAGGGATCAAAGGGATTGGAAGTGATAATTGCCTTGTCTGCCGCCGTGCCTGCAGTACTGAAGTCGATCACGATTGCGCCAATAGCCCGATAGCGCTCGTAGATATTCATGATCACTTCCTTGACCTTTGCCTCAAAAGGATCCCATTGCGAGTCGGGGATCCTGCTGTCAGCCGTCAAGGTGAACGTCTTCGCAAACGTGGCATACCTGCTGTAGCCAGGCAAAATGTTCTCGCGACTCGCCGGAGCAGCATCAGAGGCCTGCTTGTATAAAAGGCGCTGGTCGGTCATTTGGGTTCGCAGGTCGAACAAATCGAAACCAATCGTCTGAACTGGAGTCTCCTTCACCGCCACGGTCGCGGTACCGATTTCCTGGCCGTTCAGCGCAAAGTGCAGAACGGCGGTTTCGGTGGCGCGACTAGTTGGAAGCCTTGTGGTGCGCGTGAAGCTGATCGCGTTGCGCGTTGCGCTGGGGTCCGTGACTTCCGAAACAGAAAACGGCGATGGACCACCGGTTGGAGCCAATTCGGTGACTGACACCGCTATTCCATTATCGTTCCGAATCTTGATGGATGATGTGCCGCCCTCATGAACATCGGGTAGAGAGAGGACTCCATCAGCCGAATTGGTGTCGACAAGATCGGCGAGATAGTAGGTTTTGACGACCAGCGGGGCGCTCCCGGCAGGTATGACCAGTATCTCGGCAGACAGCAACGGATCATCCGAAATATTCAGCTTCTTGATATAATCCGGCGTCAGAACAGCCTGGAACTTGAACTGAATCTTCGATCGGGCAGGAATCGTGACCGGGAATTCGTGGCGCGCATCGTCGTTGTAGGCCGCCGGCGTCAACAGCGCCACGTAGTCCTCATCGGTGAAGCCTTCGATGATGAGCTTCGCGTTCCACTGGCCCAGCAAGACGAGATACTGGTTGGCGGGAATTACGATCGTGACCTTGAGGTCGCCGGCGCCATTGTTGGCGACCGTAAAGACGTGGGTCGAGGCGTCCACCACATGATTGGCCGCGTCCACCGTGGCGGGTGCAAAAAACAGCACCTTGTCATCCTTGGCCCCGCTGCTGTCGAGGATCGACAAGTCCGTCACCGTGCGCCGCTGTACGGCGATGCCGCGGGTCAGGCCGCCAAGATCGATCGGGGCATGCTCGTTGGAAGTGGCGGTAACCAGTCCGTCGGTAAAGCTGCCGGGATCGCCGGGCTTCGAAGGCCGATAGCCGTAGCTATTGTCGGTTACCTTTGCATCGTCCTCCCCGCGCCAGATCTCGTAATCCGCGCGGATATCGATCAGCGTATTGATGCCGCCGCGACCTCCATAGATATTGCTAAAACCCGGGTGGTTAGACAACGGAGCTGGGAACCGCAGGTCGTCGACGGCCCATTCCCCAAGAACCGGCCGTTCGTTGGCCTGAAGCCACGATTCCACTTCGTTGATGATTGCCTGGACGCCGAACACGAACACGGCGCCGCCGCGCGTGCTGCCGTTCGGCTTGACGTAACCGTCAGAATAGGAGCCATAGAGGTATTTGCCGTCAGCCGAAAGCGCGACGTCGCCGCCAAATCCCAGAGGCACGTTCCGGGTCGCAGCTACCAGGCCCGACACTCCCCCCTTGATCTTGAAGGGATCGCGGATGATGCCAATCTTGCTGCCAGCGGGGTCCGCGGTATACAGGTCGGGATTCACCGATTTGACGGTGAATGATGTGAAGTCGTTGCGTGCGTAGACAAAACCGTAGCCGAGATCCTGCGTGAACACGACGTCGACGCCGTTGTTGACGTCGAACGAATCGGCGGTATCGCCCCCAAGCGAGAGAGCGATACGGTTGAGTTCGCTCCAGGTACCGTCGGCGGCCCGGCTCAGTATGACGACACCGACGAAATCCTGCGTGGCGTCGACGAAGCTCGCATACAGATGGCCATCCGGTCCGGCGATGACGCGAACACCTTCGGGATCCTGCAGGCCGCCGCCCTTAAACTCCGTCTGCTGAAGCACCGGAACCTTCTTGGTCGCGATCGCTCCGGCGATGTTCGGCAGATCGATGATAATGACCTTCCCGTTTTTCGTGATTGATTCATTGAACCCTTCGAATGCGGGCACGCTCGGCGCCGAGGCGATCAACTGTTCGCCGTCCGGCGTCATAGCAAGACCACGTAAGCCAAACCCGGCGTCGTTAACCTGAAGAGTCAATACATGCTTGTTGAAGGTCTTTGACCTTGGGTCGGTGTCGATGACATAGATCGTGCCGTGGCCGCCCGAGCTGTTCTGCTCGCTGACATAGGCATAGTTACCGTCGGGACTGATGACGATGTCGAACGGAGCGGCGTTCGGCGCGTTCTTGAACTTGATGGTGTCGGCCACGTTACCGGTGGTGGGGTCGGCATCGATCTCCTGCCACGTCAAGGTATCGACGACCGCGACCCCGGCGCCGTTCCTCATCGTAACGTAGGCCCGGCTGCCGTCCGGCGTTATCGCTATTTCATACGGATTCCGGGTTTGCGATGATCCAAACGTCACGCCCTGGAATTGCCCGATATCACCGACCGGAATACGCGCGATCAAATCGGGCAGCAGGGTACCATTGCTTTGCAGGACCGGGCGAAGCACCGCGAGTTGATCGCCGAAACCTTCCGCCGAACCAGGTAAGTCACCATTCTCTACCGCGACATAGATATCGTTGGTCGTCGGGGTAATTTTCACCTCGCCGCTGTAGACCGAAACAGCCTCCCAATGCTTGTGATGCGCCGCGCTCGTCTTGGTCGTCTTGGCGTAGCGCGATTTCGGATGCGCCTTGTTGGATTGAACTTCGATATAGGTCTCGCGCACGACTTTGAATGTCGAGGACCCCAGCGCTAAATTCAGACTGTTGGGTACCCTGACCCACAATTCCGTGTCGACCTGCCCTAGCGAAGCGGGCTTGACGATGGTCGAGCCATCCTGAAGCTGGATAATTCCAGCATCGCTGCCAAGGATCTCTCCATTTATTTGCGTGCCCTTTGGATTGAACACGACGGCCAGGTAGCTGAGGTCGCTGCCTGCAAGCTTCGGCGCCTTTGGGAACCTGTAGGCGAAATCCGTGCCCGTGATCACCAGCCAGGGTTCGACCGTCGTATCGGTGCCGTGTATCGCGAAGCGGACCTCGGCGTTGGTGATTACCGGCGGGTGCAGGATGGCAGCGCCACGCGGCACCGGCAGCGCAATCGTCTCGGCGGGTATTAGGTTCGGGAAGTTGTTGCCCTGTTTGGCCGCGACGATATAGGTCCCTTCGCTCGTTACGCCGGGCTCCGGATAGGAAGTCGACCGCGCGATTCCGTCGGCCCCCACGATGCCGGTTTCGACCTCCGCCCAACCGAGCTGGGCGACGTTGTCGTCGTTGGAGAGGTCGGCGAGCTTGTAGAACCTGACCAGGGTGCCTGGCGCAAGCGTGGTCGGCACCGCGATCTGCATCGGCTGATCGACCACGACGTCCTGCGTGTCAATTTCAAAGGCGCCGCCGATGATCCAGCCGTCCGCTACCGGTAACGGCGGGATGTCCAGTTGATCGGGATCCCGGGTGGTAATCGTGACCGTCGCGTTGTCGGCGAGCGCGCCCGGCGCCACCGTCACCTGATAGCCGTCGGCATTGCGAACAACGGCCCCGGTCGCGGCATCCACCGATGTCGCGCCAACAACCGGCGGCCGCACCGTAACCGGCATTTGCGCTTCGACCATTCTGTAGACGGCGGTAACCGTCGCCTGGCCGGCGGCCTTGGCGTAGACCAGACCGTCGGCGGTAACGCCGATGATATCGCCGTCGCTGACGTAGTAGCGTACGCCGCTCGATCCTGCGGCTACATTCGTCGAGAGGTCGTAAGGGTTGGTGAAGAGCTGAATCTGCCGTTGACCACCGTCAGTCGAAATGGTGACGGCCCCGGGGAACAGCGTGACGCCGTAGAACGGCAGCAGTGAATCGTCGCTGCTGACCTGACCGGGCCCGCCGATCATGAACGCGGTGGCAGAAGTCAGATGACCGCGCGCCGCAACGATTGTGCCATAGCCCGCACCCGCGCCCAGCAGCACGCCGTTCAGACCAATGCTGCCAGACGTCGGATCGGTCGATGTGAGACTAGTGAAATAGGATCCCGGCAACATGACACCGGTCTCATCTTCGAAATCGCCGATCCACTGCATCTGGATCTGTTCGCCGACGCCGACGTGCGGTGCGCGGGTCGTGGTGTCAAATCGAAGCAGGCCGGCGCCGGACACATTGACCGTGACGGTTACCGGCGCCGAAGTCTGATAACCGTCGTCAGCCAGGTACGCGAAGCTTGCAGCACCGGCAAACCCTGCTTCCGGCGTGAAGGTGACCGAAAGCCCATCATTGCTCAGTTTGGCAACGCCGTGGCTTGCGCCGGTCACCCGGATATACGTCGGATCGCCCTCGGGATCACTGACGAGATTCTCAAGCGAACCCGTCATCTCAAGATCGGTGTGTGTCTTCAAAGTCGCGGTCAACGCGACCGGAGCGACGTTCCAGCGGTAGCCGAGGTTTTGGAACAGCAGCACCGCGTCAGTGGTGTCGACCTTGCCGTCCCGGTTAGCATCGAGCGCGGCATTGTATCCGGGATCGCCGCTCGCTTTTTCAATCGCAGCGAATGTCGCGGTGGCGTCGGTCCCGTCAACGGTTCCGTCGCGGTTGGTGTCGCCAGCAACAAACATGCTCAGGGTGTAAGCACCGAGGCCCTGGGCGGTCGCGCTCTTGACGGTCAGCAATTTAAGGCCGGCCGAACCGATTTTGTAGAGCGCGAATGCCTGTGAACCCTGTACATTGCTCGCTACCAGCGTCGCGCCTTCGATCGACGGCAATGCTGGGGTGGCGGTTCCCGACTTCGCGTTGACGACGATGCCGAGATAAAGGCTGCCGTTCGCGGTGGAGGAGAGTTCGGACGGCAATACCGTGAATGTCATCCGATCGGTGCCGCCCGCAGCGACGCTGCCGCTGTAAGCCCGCGCAAGATAGCCGGTCGCAATTCCAAGATCGGCCGTAACCGGGGCTTGCGTCCCCGCCGCCCGATCGATGAAGGCGCCGGCGCCACCGTCGGCGATGAGATCGAGCAATCCACTGGCGGTGTAACCATAACGCACGGTAGTGCCGGCGATGACATTGCGCACCAGCGCGAGGTTGCCGTCGGCATCGTATTGATAGGCAAGTGGGCTGCCGTCCGGCCCGATCACACGCGACACACCAGCCGCGCCGCCAACAAAGGTGATCGCGTCGCCGTTCGGCGCATAAATACCGCTGTCGGCGACGAGCAGATGGACGCCGTCGGAGAATGTGATCCCCGTGACGCCGCTATCGACAGCGATGGTGTAAGCCGTGCCGTCCGGGGCGGTCAACGCGTACTGCGCGCTGGAGTCGTAGGCCTGCGGATTGTAGGCCGCCCCCGTATTGATGTCGTAGAACCGATCGCCGACGCGCGCTAATGTTGCCTCGATCGATTGCAGTGTCCAGTTCACGCCCGTATCCGACGTGAAGCTTGGCGTGTAATAGACCAATCCGCCGACGCGATGTTCGACCGGCGCGAAGGTGAACCCTGCCCGTTCGCCGGTGGGGAGCGTCACATAGACCCGCGTTCCGACCCGCATCGGGTTAAACACGCCCGTGGCCTCGTCGCCAGTCTGCTCGACGTTTGTCACCACGTCGACATCGCGCACCATCAAACGCCAGCCGTTGCCAAAGGTATCCTGCGCACCGGGCGCCAGACCGTCATAGGCGCGGGTGACCGAGATGGTGTGGCCAGCCAGCGTCGCGGTGAGATCGGTGTGCGGGGACACGAGTTGCCCGGCTTTGACCTGGCTGCTGATCTCGATATGCGTCAATGCGCTGCCGGTGCGTCCGGCAAAGTCCGCCGCCGTGAGTCGCAGCGTATAGAACCCATTGTCCAGCATCGCCGGATCGAGCAGCGCCAGGCGGGCGTTGGCGATCGGGCCTGAACCGGTTGCAATCGTCGTGAAGCGATCCGAACCGGTCTGGGCAATTTCGAGCGACCAATGTTCGAGATTGGTGTCGCTCACGGTCCCTATGATATCGGTCGCCTGCGTGATCCGCATCTGCTCGAGGTTGGGTGCAAAGCTGACGGCCGGCGCAACAAAATCGTTGGGATCGCGGACCTTCAACGTCGTAGCTGCGACGCCGACGTACCCCTGCGTGTCGGTCGCGCGCGCGATAATATCGGTCGCCCCCGGGGCGCCGGCAGAGACGTGCGCCCGGCCTTGCGCATCGAGCGTCAACGCCTGGCCCTGATAGGTCACCACGATCGAGCCGATGTCGGCAAATCCGGTCGCGATGACATGAACGAGGACATCCTGCCCCGGCAGGGCCGCAAAACTCGGTGTCTGCTCGATGACGACGGTCGGCAGTTCGGGCTCCGTCGTGGCGCGAAGAACGATCGGCGCGAGGACGCTGATGCGTCCGTCCGAGACCGTCGCCTTGATCAGGTAGTCTCCCGCCTGGCCGGCGTCTGGCGTCCAGCGAATCTCGCCGGTGACGGCATTGAGGGTCGCTCCCAAGGGCAGTCCGGTCGCGGAATAGCGCAGCGTGTTGTCCGCATCGGGATCCCCGCCCGCCAGGAAGAAGCTCAAGGGCTGGCCGAGCAGAACCTGGTAACGCGCCGCCGCGAGGGTCGGAGCGCGATCGGTATCGGCGATGCTGATGTGCACGCTGACATCGCTGGACGCGCCGGCCGGATCGATGACGCCGAACCGGATCGTCCGTTCGCCGGCCTGGTCGTAACTCGGCGTCCATTTGAACTCGCCGGTCTGCCGATTGAAGATCGCGCCGGACGGCAACGGCGAGAGGGCGGTGAACTGCACCGAGGCGGAGTCGGGATCGGCGCCGAGCAACGTGAAGTGCATCTCTGCAGCTTCACGCCCGCTCTGGGTCGCCATCGGAACAATCTGCGGCGCCTGGTTGACGTTGAGGACATGCAGCGTGATGGTCTCGAAACTCGTCGCGTTGCCGTCCGACGCGGTAAACTGGATACCGGAATAGTCTCCTGCCGTGAAAAAGTTCGGCGTCCAGCGCAGCACGCCAAGTTTGGCGTCGAAGGTCGCACCGTTCGGCAGATTGGTCGCCGAGTATGTGATGGGATCGCCATCCGCGTCGGAAGTAGCCAGAGCCAGCGTAAAGGGCACGCCCTCACTCAAGGTCTGATCGCCGACCGGCAGCAGCACCGGCGCCTGATTGGCCAGGCGCGTCACAATCCGAATGACCTGTGTATCGGCGCCCACGATGGCGACACCGGCGTTGCCATCGTCGTTGACATGGAAGGTCAGCGTTCGCGTTCCGAGATCGCCGCCAGTGGGCAACCAGTCGACGCGCGCGGTCCCATACGTCGCGAGCGGGGTGATGGTCATGCCGGACGGCAGGTCGTCGGCGGTGAAGGTCAGTGGATTTTGATCGGGATCGCGGGCCTGGATGATGAAGCTCAGCGGCTGGCCGGAAACCGCGACCTTGTCGCCGATGACGTCGAACACAGGCCGCTCGTTCGGAATATCCACCGTCGCGATGAAGCTGAGCCGGGTGGTGAGCGCATCGCCGGGCCCGCCCGAGCCGCCACTGTCTTTGGCCGTGATGGTGACCTGATAATTTCCGCGGTCGCCGTCGCCGGGCGTGAAACGGATCAGGCCCTGTCCCGGCGACGTGATCGTGAAGGTCGCGAGCGCGCTGGTTGCCCCCAGCGCGACCGGCGTGGTGTCGACGGCACCGCTGCCGGCGGATGCCAGGCGCGACACCGTGACATCGAGCGTCAGAGCGTCGGCGTCGGCGTCGGCGAACGTAAAGGGTATCTCCAGGGTGCCGCCGCAGCCGACCGTTTGATTGGCGATCGCCGAAATGACCGGCGCGCGATTGGCATTGAGAATGTTGATCGGCACATCGACGATGGATGTGGCCGGGGCCAGGCCGTCACCGGTGTCGGTTGCAATGAATCGCACGACATAGGTTCCGGATTGTTCATAGCCCGGGGTCCACGCGAACACGGCCGTAATAGGATCGAACGTCGCACCGGTGGGCAGACCTTCGACCTGATAGGAGACGGTCGGAGCCGTCCCGTCCAATGCGTTCAACACCCCACCGATGCGGTCTTGCGGCACGAAGCCCGGATTGTCCGGATCGAACGCGAAAGCCCGGAACGAAATCGGCTGGTTCTCGAACGACTGGAACGGACCGAGCGTGTCGAATACAGGCGCTCCGTTGGCGTTCAGCACGGTGAAATTCGCCACCGACTGCGTCACATTGTTGCTGTCGCTGACCATGAACGTCACGTGATAGCTGCCGACCGCCGTGTACTCCGGCGTCCATTCGAAAACACCAGTGTTCGGATCAAGAACCGCGCCTGTGGGAAGTTGCGGACTTGAGAAAGTGAGGTCGCTGTTTTCGGGGTCCGACGCTCGCAACTGGATGCGGACCGGATCGCCTTCGCGTACGATCCGATCAGATACTGGAACGAGCGTCGGCGCTTGATCGACCGGCGTCACGATCAAGTCGAAGCTGCGCGTTACCCTATTGACGCCGTCGAACACGCCGAGAACGACGTTCTGATATGTGCCAGCGCTGGCCGCGCCCGGAGTCCAGGTGAGAAGATGTGACACCGGATCGAGCAGCGCGCCCGGCGGCAGACGATCGGCAAAATAGACCAGGTGTCCGCCATCGAGGTCGGTCACCTGCAAGCCGACCGAAAAAGGCTGTCCTTCGGGGGTCAATATCTGGTCTGGCAGATCGTCGACGTCCGGCGCCCTGTTGCCGCCGACCACAAGCACGTCGAAGGATTGCGCTGAGGCCGCACCTCGGCTGTCGAATACGGCCAGAGTGCCGGACACGTTTTTGGGACTCTGCGCTGAACTCTGCCAGGTTACGAGGCCTGTCTGGGGATCCACCGTCATGCCGTCCGGCCCGTCGAGCAACACGAAGGACACCGCATTGCCATCGGCGTCTTCTGCCGTTGCCTGATACTCGAAGAGCTCGCCGGCATCGATGATCGCGGGCGACTCGGAGGTGAACACCGGCGCCGTGTTACTCGCTGGCAACGCGAGGACGCTGTGGCCGATCAGCAGATGCTGGAACAGCGTATTCTGCACCGAGACTGTCTGCGCCACCGTCGTCTCGCCCGGACGGAGCACGCCGCCGACCAGATTGGAAAGCTGAATCAGCCAGACACCCGAACTCGTCTGGGTGCCATGAAATTCGGTCGTCTGCTGGAGGAAGCTGGCCGGATCGACCAGCAGGGTGATCGGCGCAACGATCGTGTCCGCACCGATGTTCTTGATCGATACGTCGTAGGAAATCGAACCGTCGGAGCGCTGCGAGCGCACGTTGGTGAAGGTGATATCGAGCTGTGCCGACAGGTCGGCAATCGTGCTGAATGAGCTCGTGAAAGGCTCACCGAGCTGAACGTTTTGAACGCTCGTGAGGTGTGAATCGAGCACTAGCGTGTAGGACGCTGCCCCCACCGGATCGAATATCAGCGTGGCGGTACGGCTCGCAACGTCGTAACTGACGCCGTTGAGCAGTACGATGTCGCCCGAGCTCGAGGTGATGCTGTAGTTGACAGGGTTGAGTACCGAACCCGACGCAGCGGGATCCCCCTGCAACATATCGCGGTCGAAGCGCACGGTGATTTTCGTAAATGGCAGCGCTACCGACGAGCCGTCTGGCGGATTGACCGCGACGACATGGGGAGCCGTGATGGGCGCCACCACATCGATCTGATGAGACTGCGCGATCAAGAGCCGCCCGTCGGCCGTGGTCTGCACGGTCTCGCCGCGCGTTCCGCCGGTCGCAATCATGACCCGGTCGAGCGTTGCGGTATCAACCGCGATCAGGCTGGACCCGGCGTTGCTCGCGGGGTCCAGATTGTTCGAAATGAACAGGATGCCGGCGAGCTGCGTGCCGGCTTGTCCGAACGCGATCGAATCGACCTTGCTGTCGAAACTCAACTGGCGATGCGCGCGACCATGCCCGTCGAAGCTCACGACATCGCCGCGCTCGGGCCAGCTCGTGCCCCACAATTCGCCGGTCGGCGAGAACGCCAGGTCGTCGACGCGGGTGTCGCTGAAATGCCGGAAGCTATGGCTGACCGGATCGAAGATCTCGACGCCGTCGGCGGACGAAACGTAGATCTGGCCGTTGATGGGATCGATCGCCAGCGCCTGCGTCAAGCCGTCGCCGAAGCTCGCTTTGATGGCGCCGGTGGTGGCGTCGAGCAGCAGCAGCGCGCCGCCCCCGGTCGTTGCCCACAATTGGCCGCTCTGGTCGAAGGCGAGATCGAAGATCGGAACGTCGAGGGTGATGAGCGGCGTACCCGCGGCGCCCCCATCGTGCCCGAAACGATACAGCGATCCGCGGTTGGCGCCGCCGCTGGCGATGATGCCGCCATCCGGCGTCACGACAAAGGCAAGCGAGCCGATGCCGGCTTCGCTGGTGCCGATACCCGTCGCGAAGGAGTCTGCGCCGAACGGCGCGATCGTGGTGGTGAATTCCGGCAGATGCGCGAGCGGCTGCGCCGCCGGGATCGCGGCCTTGGCGGCGATGAACAGCGGGTTGCTCGACGGGGTCGGCGCGGGCGGATCCTGCAGATCCTGCGGCGTGGTATCGCCGATCGTCGTGGACCCGAGGTTGACCTGGGAGCCGTCGCCTGGCGCCTTGACGCCGAAGGTCGGCTTCTCCTGGTTGCCGGCATTGTCGGTCGCCAGCGCCAGGAATTCGTAAGTGTGTCCGGCTTCGCCCTGGTAGACCGCCGACGACGCCGTGCTCTGGCGCTGCCAGATCTTGAAGTCGCCGCCATCGCTCGCAACGTACACCGTGACGTGGGCGACGCCCGAACCGCCCGCCTCGTCCTGCGCGCTCCAGCGCACGTCATAGGTCGCGGTCGTGCCGTCGACAAGCTGCGCCGTCAACATGCTGACCGGTGCCGAGGCGTCGAGGGTGCTGATGTTTTTCGCGGTGTCCTGCGGCGCCATGGTGTTGAACGCCACGCGGGCCTGCGCCGCGATTTCCGTGCCGCTCGGCAAGTCCGCTTTCGGCTGGATGATGTACCCGACTTTGCCGATACCGATGCCCTGCGCATTGTCCGGCGCCAGCAGGCCGATGGACGGATCCTGGATCACCTCGCCGGTTGTGGGATCAATCGCCTGCAGCAGCCACGTCGCCTGCGATTGCGAGACATCGACACCAGCCGAGACGCGCAGGATGAAGCCCTTGCTCTTGGTAAAGTCGAAGTCGCCCTGGAAGATCGCGCGGTCACTTGGAACATGGACGGTAATGTCGCCGATCGTCAGATCGCCGAGGCGGAAACTGCGCGGATCGAGATCGCTGTCCAGTTTGGTGACGATCTGGATTTCGCCGGGCCGCGTCGATGATGTCGACGGATTTTCGAAAGAGATCGAATACGGCAGATCGGTGGCCGCCGGCACCAGATTGGTCGCGCCGTATCCTTGCGGACCGCTGATCACCGCAAGCTGGCCGTCGCCGGCGGCCTTGCGCAGCAACTCCGAGAAATCCAGCGGCGAAAGCGCGCTGGATGCCGAAGATGAAGCCGGGTCGGGAATAACGAGGCCGGCTCCGCGCTGCGCGAACGGCACCCAGGCCGTATAGACGTTGACGTTCTGGAAATAGGTCTGGTGCGACAGACCGAGATTATAGTCCGCATAGCTAGCGAGCGCCGGGACCGGGACGTCAAGGGAAAGCCCCAGGTCTATGTCTTCGCGATGGTCGTAATACGAAATCGGCGCGATGGCGTCCGGTGTATCGCCGTACCAACTGCGAATATTGCCGAAGAAGGTCACCAGATCGCCGGTGCCCGCGACCTGTGCGCCGGCGGGACCATAGAGAATCCCGGTTGCCAGCACGGATACCAGGCTTTGAACCTGCTGCTGGCTGTGAATGGGCGGAGCCTGGTCGGACGGCTGAAGTATCCCGGCGTCTTCGAGCGCCGCCAGAAAACCATTGCCCCAGGCATCCTTGTCGGCTGCAAGCGCCTGAAGCGCCGGATTGGCCGTGGGGTCGGCCAGCACCTTCAGACGAAGCGCTTCGGCATCGGTACGTTGCCTGGCGATGAATTCGTCGCGCGTCAGCGACGTTGCTGCGGCGACGACGTTGAACTTGAACGGTGTAAAAGTGCTGGCCACCCTTTCACTCGGCACGGCGGCGGCCGACGCGTAGAGGTCGGCGAGGCCCGGCGACAGCGCGTCGAGCGATGCCGGACCATCCTCGAGCTGCCCCTGAAGTGCCGGGATGTTGGCGTAAACATCCTGCTTGAACTGTTCCCAGGCCCGATCGTTGAGTGCGCGCAAGCCCGGATAGGTCGCCAGATCGAAGGATAAGCCATTGAAGCCGCCGGCCTGCAAATTATACAGATAGCCAGGCGCAAGATTGCGTCCGTTGAGATTGACAGCTGAAGACAGGCTGGCCCAGGGAATGTTGGTGCCGTTCGAGATATCGGGCTGACCGCCCAAATTGGTCGCGAAGGTGACGTAGGGCAGATCGTAGATGACATTGTTGGTGCCGAGATAGGTGGCGCCGTAGGTGAAATACACATAAGGCGTATCGAGATTGGATAACGACTGGAATGCGATCGAATAGTCATTGGTGTCGCCCGCCAGGACGACGCGCGGCCCGCCGAGGCCGATCGTTGCGTCCGGCTCGACCGCGCGTTCGATCAGATAGCGGTAGGCTTCGATGGCGACGTTGCCGTCCGGATTGATGACGACGACGTCATAAAGCCCGTGCGGCGCGCCGGTGAAATCGAATGTTGCCCTGATATGGGTTGAGTCGAGTACCTGATAGGTGGCCGGCTCGAATTCGGCGATGTCCGGCCGCACCAGCTTGAGGATCGCGTTCGGCGCAAACCTTGTGCCGTAGACGTCCAGGGTTACCCAACGGCTGTCGCCGCCCTGATCCGAAACGACCTTGGTGATCGCGAACGGAGCGACCTGCGCCAGCACCGTGATCGGGGTATGATCCGACGGCTCGGAATTACCGCGAACCAGAATGTAATATTCGCCGGCCTTGGTCTGCGGAATCACGGCGATCTGGTCGGCTTGCAGTTGATCCTGGTAGATCGCGTCGAACTGGAAGCCGGACGGCACGTCGCCATAGCGCAGGAACAGTTCGTTGGAGGCGCTCTGGCTTGAGCCGATCAGTCGCACTTTGAGGGTCTCGCCCTCCGGCACGGTGACGCGATAGACCCGCGACTCACCGGTGCTGAGCGTCGCCGCAAAGGGGACGTCGAGTTGAATCTCGTCGACCGAGACGGTCAGTGCGCCCAGCGAGGCGGTTGCGTTGTTGCGCTCCTCCGCGCTGTTGGGCGGGCCTTCATAGACGTCCTTGAAGATGTCCGATCGGACGATCAGCCGGTATTGGCCGTCCTTCACCGGCGGTATCGCAGCGGTCAACGACAGCGTGTAGGTGCCGTCCTTGTTGAGCGTTCCGGAGAAGGATTGCCGGCCGAGCAGAACATCATTGACGTCCCAGACGCTGTCCGTGGACAGATAGACGGCATCCGACCAGGTGCCCTGGGCCGGGCTGTCAGCCTGGTTGCGCACCGTCCATGTGATCTGAACGGGGTCGCCGATATTGCCGGCGGCGGGCGCCGTGACCGAATCGACCACCAGATCGGAGGGAGGCGGCAATTCCAGCAGGATCGGCTGGGCTGAGGACAGTGCGTTGTTGCGCTCGTTGGCGCTCTCGTAGACCGCGCTGCGGCTTCCGCTCATGGGATCGCTGACCACGAACAGGTAATAAGCGCCCGTCAAATCGCCCGGCGCCCGCAATGAGCCGTTGATCGTGTAACTGCCGTTGGCCGGCAGCCCGCCGGCATGGCTCAACGATCCGATATAGCGATCACTCAGGATGTCGAGATGCGGATCGCGCGACAGGTAGACCGCATCGGTCCAATTTCCTTGGGTCGGCAGCGTCGCACCGCCGAGATTGGCGACGGTGAAACTGAAATTGATCGGCTGCCCGACGGTCACGTGCTCCGGCGAGGTGACCTGCGTGACCACGAGATCGGGCGCCGGCTGCGCGATGACCGAGAGCGGGGCCGATTTTGCGTTGTTGCCTTCGCCCTGGAATTCGGCGACCTGGTCACTGATCCGGTCGATGCCCTGAACCGGCAGTGGCGTCTGGAATGACTTGCCGAATTGCGCGTCGGTTTCGATGATGACGTAGAAACTGCCATCGATCTCGTCCGGCAGGCGCATCTGGCGCTGCTCGTCATATGAAGCGCCGAACCCAAGCGCGCCGGTGTGAGCGAACGAGCCGATCAGGAAATCATCCGGCCCGAGCGTCGGGTCACGCGACAGGAAGATGTTGTCGACCCAGGCGCCTTGCCGGGTCGCGCGGGTGCCAAGATTGGACACCGTCCAGCCGACGGTGATGGTGTCGCCGGAGTGCGGAGCTTGCTGTGGCACGGTGAGCGCGGTCACCTGGAGGTCCGGCTCGCGATAGGTCACCGGAAGGTCGGCGCGAGCAATGTTGTTCAGATTCGAAGCGTTCTGATTCGACTGATCCGGAAGTCCTTCGAACACCGAATGTGAGTAGAGCTCACGGGATTGAGCGAGACCATCGGGGTAGAAGGCGAAATCGGATTCTCGTTCCGCCTGATTGGTATACTGGCCCGAGTCGGTCATGACATAGATGAAGTAATCGCCCTCGATACCGGGCGGCAGGTGCCCCTGGACCGAGCCGGTATAACTGGCACGGTTCCCCAATCCGCCGGCATTGCCGTGGATGAACGACCCAAGCAGCGTGACGTCCTGCAGGTTGAAGGTCGGGTTGCGCGAAAAATAGACGCTGTCGGTCCAGTACTGCGTGCCGGACCAGACGGCGTCGCCGAAATTGGTCACCTGGTATTCGATCGTCGTCAGTTCGCCGGAGAAATTCTGCGGTGGGACCTGCACCTGGGTGACGCGCAGATCCGAAGGCCGGGTCAGGATCTCGGACGCAACCGCCTTTATGTTATTCGCCGGGACGGCGTCGATCCCGGCATGGTTGACGGCAACCAGGAAGTATCGCGCGCCGCTCCCAGATGACGGACCGAGATCGTAGGTTTTGGTGGTGGTCTGCACCTGGCCGACAGCCAGGCCGCTGTCATGGGAAATCGAGTCGAGCTGCCAGACGCGGGTGTTAGACCCGAAGGTCGGCTGGTCAGCCAAGTAGACGGTTTCGGTCCAACTGCCGGGGGTGTCTCCGGGTCCGAGATTGCCGACGGTCCAGGTTGCGGTATAGAGACCGCCGGCCACCGCCTGGGTGGGCGCGGATACGGACGTGACGGCATAGTCCGACTTCACCGGCGCAGCCTCGACACCAATGATGCCGATCGGCCGCGCCTTGTAATTGTTGTTGTCGATCTCGTGTGGATCGTCGGGGTTGATATTGGTCGCGAGAGAATCCTCAAGGACGGCGTCGAAGCTGTCGCTCCAGGGCGTGATGTAATATTGCCCCGACGCGAGGTTGTCGGGCAGGGTCAGCGTGACAACGCGGTCGTAACCCTCATTGATGTCGAGCGCGCCGTTGTGGTCGAAGGTGCCGAGCAGGATTGCACCGGAGCCAGGCGCCGGCCGGGTTGCGTCCCGCGTCAGCCAGATCGTATCGTGCCAGGTCTCGGTGTTGGTGGTCGCCGACCCCCTGTTGGTGACGGTGTAGCGGATCTCGACCTGCGAACCGGCAACGGCCTGGGTGGGCGCGACGACGGCGCTGGTCACCAGATCCGCGAATGGCTTTGGATCGACGGTAAAGCGGAATGCGCTGGTGTTGTTGTTATCGTTGGGGTGCTCGTCCACCGTATTGTCGGCATCGGTGACGACGATGAAATAGGCATCACCGCGGAAACGGATCGGAATGTTAACGGCGGGCGTCAACGTCGTGTAAGGCTCGCCGGGGTCAAGCGCGGCGCCATTGGCGAATTTCCCCAGCAACACGTCATCGGATGACAGTGTGCCGTCGAGCGACAGATAGACCGCATCGTTCCAGTGGCCCGTAGCCGGAACCGTGCCCTGGTTGACCACGGTGAATTGCAATGACGCGGTGCCGCCGGCCGGCACATGGGCGGGCACGATCGCGCTTGAAACCTGCAGGTCCGGACGCGGCTTGAGCGAGATCGACAGCAAAGCGTCGTCGCCGGTCGCATTGTCGAGGGCGGCCGCGCCATACTCGTAGAGGCCGCGGTCGGAATTGGTCAGGACGGCCGCGCGATAGAGGCCCTCTATCTTCGCCGGCAGCAGGAAACGCTCGGTGCGCGTGTAGTTCGCGCCCGATGCCAGGCTGCCCTCGAAGACGAATGTTCCGACCGAGATATTGGAGAGCTCCGGCCGCCCAACCGGCTGCAGGACGACGCTGTCCTGCCAGCGCCGATCGGCAGCCACGCTGCCGGTGTTGGTCACCGTCCAGGATACGTCGATATAATCGGACTCGACAGCGTTCGCCGGAACAGCGATCTGGCTCACGACAAGATTCGGCGACGGCGCCAGAGCGATATCGATGGCGTCCGACAGCCGTGTGTTGTTGTTGCTGTAGATGAACTCGAACGGCTGCGGTCCACGATCGTCCGCGGCAACGACCTTGATATGGTAGATGCCGGAGATGCCGTTCGGCAGGGTGATCTCGGCCGTGGTCGTGTAGCTCGAGCCGTTTGCCACTGCGCCAAAATGCGTCGGCAAGGCGAGCAGCGTTTCCTTTCCAGTCGAATCGACCAGCGTGACGCTGTCCTGCCACGCATTGGTATCGGTGATGCCGATGCCCTGGTTGGTGACGGTCCAGGTCAAATTCAGCTTGCTGCCGCTTTCCGCAGTCGCGCTGCTGCTGATCGAACTCACCACCAGGTCCGCGTAAGGCTCCGGCATAACGTCGAGCGGATGGTCCAGCTCCGAAAGATTGTTGGACTCGTTGCCGTTCTCGAACACGGCGTTGCCATAGTCCGTGGTGACGAAGAGGTGGACGCGCGCGCTGAAGTTCGAGCCGAAGAACACGCGCTGATCGACACTGTAGCTCTGGCCGACCTGCAGCCCTCCGGAATGCTGCACGGTGCCAAGCACGATATCGTCGCCGTCGCCGACGATATCATCGATCGATGCGATGACCGCATCGGTCCAGGTGCCGGTGCGTCCGACTCCGGTGCCGTTGTTGGTGACGGTCCAGGTCACGTTGATCGAAGCCGGATTATCGATAGCACGTGACGGCGCCGTCACGCCGCTGACCGCGAGGTCGGCGTAGGGCGACAGCGAAACTTGCACGTCCGTCGAGGCCAGATTGTTGAGTTCGCCGTCGCCGAGCTCGGCGACGGCTGTAGCCTGGTCGGCGACGACGAGAAGCTTGTAGCTGCCTGCGGCCCCGAGCGGCAGTGCGACGCTTTTCTGCAAACTATAGCTCGCGCCGGCGGCCAGCGGGCCGTCATGCGCGAACGATGCCAGCTTGATGTCGTCCTGCCCGAGCGCATCGTCGCGCGACAGATAAACCGAATCGACCCAGCTGCCGAGCGCTGGGCCGGAGCCAGTGTTGTTCACCGTCCACGACAGCACCGCCGCGTCGCCGGAATTGAGATTGCTGTTCAGCAGCGAAACGGCGCTCGGTATCAGGTCGGGATGCTGGTACGTAAAGGCCGCATCGCCCGAATTGTTGGACTCCTGACCTGCCTCGTAGATCTGATGCGACGAATCCGTGACCACCACGATTCGCCTGCTGCCATCAATCCCCAGCGGCAGGGTGATGGTGGCCGTCTCGGTATAGCTCTCGCCATACGCCAGATCGAACCGGTGCTGGACGCTGCCGAGAACGACGGCATTTTTCAGGCTGTCGCTCTCCGGCGCATAATAGATCGTGTCGGACCAGATCGCGCGTGCGGTGCCGCCGCCGGCATTGCTGACCGTCCATGTCACCGTTTGCTGCTGGCCGGGAACGCCCGATGCCGGCGCCGTGACGTTGGTGACGGTCAGATCCGGCGCAACCGAGGAGATGATCTTGATCGGGGTCGTGGCCTTCGCGGTATTGTTCGCGGTGCGGCCGTTCTCGAACACTTGGCGGCCGTTGTCCGTGATCACGAAAACGTTGAACGTTCCGACGACGCTGTTGGGAATCGTGATCGAGAGATGCTGCGTGTACGAGCTGCCGGCCTGAAGCGCCCCGGCATGCGCCACGTCGGCGAGCACGATACTGGTGTCGTCGATCATGGTGCCGGTCGACAGCACGACGCGATCGGTCCAGTTCGAAGCGTCGGTGGGACCATCGCCGGTGTTATGCACGGTCCACGAAAAATCGACCGTGTCGCCGGTTCGCGCGGCGCCGGGCACGAAAATCGAATCGACCGCGAGGTCGGCGGCGGCCGTCGAGATGGTGATGGGCGAAACACGGGTATTGTCGAAACGCGTGTCGGGCTCGAGTACGGCAAGGCCGCTGTCGACAACGACCCCGATACTGTAGTCGCCGCTCAATTGCGCCGGCAAAATCACGTTCACGTTCTGGGTATAGCTGCCGCCGCTTGCAAGCGCGCCGGTATGCTGGAAGCTGCCAAGCACGATATCGGGTGAATTGCCGGTCGTGCTCCGGAGAATGACCTGATCGGTCCAGCTGCTGACCGCGGTATCGGACTGGCCGGCATTGGTCACCGTCCAGCTCATGGCAAGCGGGCTACCCGCAAAGCCGGTCGCGGGCGCCGCTAAGGTCGGCGCCAAATCGGCATACGGCCGCGGGGCTGAATAGAACGTCGTCTGGCTGCTGTTGTTCTCCCGCGGGAACTGGACGCCAGCAGCGCCCTCGATGAGGTTTTGGTTGTAATTGAGCGACTCATTGGCCGCCACGTACAGGCTGATATTGCCGGCTCCCCGCGCGCCGTCGGGCAGCCGGAAACTGAACGAGCGATCAAGCGTACCGTCGGCCTTGAGCGGCGCGTTGCCGGGCGCGTTCGGATCATAGAACACGTAGGTGTCGAGCACCGTGCCGTAAGCGCCGATGAGCACGATGTGGTTCCACCAGCCCGCATACGTTGCGATCGTGCCCAGGTTCCCTTCGGTCCAAGTGATGGTGACGTCATCGCCGGCGGAGACATTCGACGTCGCAACACCCAGGCCGTAGACTGTGAAATCTGGAGCCGATACGATCCCCAACACGCCTGAATTGTTGGTTTCGGCAGTATCGCCGGCGTTGGCTTCGATCACGTCGTTGGCAGTATCGGTAACGACCTCGAATTGGTACGAGCCTGCAGGCGCAAGCCCGGTCGGCCAGGTCAATACCGTTTGACGGGACACAGACCGCAACGGATCGATCGTGCCGTCGATCGCCGAGTCGAATGGGACATCCTTGAGCACCACGATGGTGTCGTTCGACAGATCGTGGACCCGCACCTGCTCCGTCCACTTGCCGGTCGCCACACGGCCCCCCGCGTTGTAGGTGTGCCAGCTTACCGTGATAGCATCGCCGGCTTGCCAGCCCGCCCCGGGATCGACGCCGAGGGTATTGACCTGGAGATCGGGATAGGTCGCGAGCGCCGAAACGACCTTGATGCTGCTGGAATTGTTCTGCTCTGCGGTTCCTGCCGAACTCTGCTCCTCGACGGTGTTGCCGGTATCGGCGGTGACCGTAAATGTCAGCGTGCCGACGGACCGCGCGCCATCGGGAAGCTTGAGCGTGAGCTGGCGCTGCTTCGACGCGCCAGACGCCAGCGCGCCGCTGACGGCCGCGTCATACGGCAAGGACAAGGTGACGAGAATTTCGCCGCCTGAATTGGTAACGACGACCCGATCGGTCCATGATCCCGTGGTCGGCAGTGCGCCGATGTTGGTGTCCTTCCAGGCCACGGTGACTGTACCGCCGGATTCGACCTGGCCAGCAGCACTGACGCTCACCTCCGCGACGATCAGGTCGGGGGCCGGTTGCGCGGTCGACGGCGTGATCCGGATCGGCGCCGCGACATGAGAGACATAGAGGCCGAAGCTATAGCTGACCGGCAGCGTCGCGGCGGGCTCGCCGAGGATCGCCAGCTGATACGTGCCGCCGAGCGCGACGGCGTTCAACTCGGCATCGGTCACGGTCTGCTTGGAAAACAGCGCCTGACCCTTCGGGTCGTAGATGAACCAGTACGGCGATCCTCCGGTTACGCTCTTCTCGTTGAGATAGATGGTATCGCCGGCCTGAACGTCGAATTTGTAGATCGCAAGCGCGTTGCCCGGACTGAGCGTGCCGTTCTGGATGACGCCGTTCTCGGCGCGCGGGGCCGTCGCCGCATCGATCAAGCGAAACGCGTAGTGCCCGGTCAGGTTGTCGGTTCGTTTGATGACGAATGTATAGGACCCGGCGGGAAAGACCGAGGAGAGCAGCCCGTCGCCATAGAATTGATTGCTGCCGAATCCTTCGAGGCCGCGCGGCCCGGTCATGGTCCAGGTCAGATTGGGGTCATAGGTTTGCGCGTCGAACACCAGCTGCGCGGCGCTCGGCAGCGTGAACGTATAGATGTCCCGCTGACCTACCTGCGCGATATTGCCTTGCGTCAGCGCGCCCAGCGTCAGTGCCGTCGTGGTGTCGACCACGTTGTGTGCGATGAAAGAGAAACTAAGGGGAGCCAAGCTCGAATAGGAATAGCCGGAAAAGATCACGGTATAGGTGCCGGTATAAGGCAGTATCGGCACGTCACCTGAACTCCCGAAGGTAAAGACCGGGAGGTCTTTTCCGGAGGGATCGAGGACACGCCAGGCCAGATCGCCCGCAAAGCCAAGCGGTTCGACGGAGATGTGTTGGCCGGCTGTTCCCGAGAATTTATAGGCCAACGCCGAACTGCCGGGATTGACAATTGCCGACACCGGCGTTTCGAACAGCAGAGGCGGCGCAGCCCCCAGGTCGACGACGCGCAGCCCGTAATCGTGCGTGGAATAGACCGGGCCGGTGACAGTGAGCGTGTAATGACCCGCCACCAGGCTGAGGACGCCCTTGTCGGAGAGGGCGCGACCGGTGAATTCGGTCCCGCGCGGACCGCTCAGCGCAAGCAGGACGCTGGTATCGGCGCCCGCATTGGTGAACAGCAACTGGGTTGCCGACGCCAAGTCGAACGAAAAGACGTTCTTCTGGTTCGGTTGCGTGATCGATCCGGTGGCAACCGCGCCAATCGTCAGCGCTTGAGTCGTATCCGCGATCTTGTAAGGCGTGAAGCTGTAGCCGAACGGGCTCGAGGAGTACACGTAACCCGCAAGGGCCAAGGTGTAACTGCCGCTCATCGCAAGCGTCGAAAGGTCGAGATCATCGATCGTATTGGTCGCGGCGACCAGCTTGCCGAACGGATCGAAAAGCCGCCATTGGGCCGCATACGGGTTCGAGCCGGTATAATCGATGTAGAAGTGATCGCCGGCGGTAACGTCGAGCTTGTACAGCACGATGTCGTTGCCCGCCGTCAGGGTGTTGTTCACGGCAGTGCCCGACGTCAGCGCGGTGGCTGAGGCAAGATCGCTCAACTTGAATGTATAGCTGCCGGTGGACGACCCCGAGCCCGAGACGCGGAGTTGATAGGTGCCCGGCGCCGGCAGGTTGATCAGCGACAAATTGTCGAAGGAGAAACCCGTCGAAGATACTTCTTCGCCACGGGGACCGGTCAAGGTCCACACGATGCTCGAGGTGTAGGTCAGGCTCTTGAAGATCAACTGCCTCGGATCGGCAACGGTGAATGTGTAGTCGTTGACCTGTCCGGCGGTTGCAATGGTGCCGCTGGTGATGGCACCAAGCGTCAGGCTCGTGCCCGTCAAAGGCGCGGGATCGGTATGGCCGAGGAAGCTGGAGAAGAAGGTGTAACTCAAGGCTCCGCCGGCGGTAATCGGGCCTTCCATCAGCAATGTGTAAGTGCCGGACAGCGGCAGCGCGATGGTGGAGGTGACGGTATCGAACGGACGTGAGAAGATCACTTTGCCGAAGGGGTCGACCAGCCGCACCTGGGGCGTATCGCCCCCATTCAGCGCCTGGCGCACGAAGCTGATGCTGTCACCGGCCGAGGCGCTAAGCTTGTAGATGTTGGTATCGCGGCCCGAGGACAGCGTGCCGGAAACCGGCACGCCTAGCGAAAGGCTCGTCGCGGTGGAAAGGTCCAGCAGTCGGAAACTGTAGCTCGGCAGGGCGTCGCCCGACGCCTTGACCGATATCGTATAGCTGCCGGCTATAAGGCTTAGAACCGGATTGCCATTGCCGATGCTCACCCCGCCGGCATCGGACTGGGTGAACAAAGCGGCGTTCACTTCGATGCCGCGCGGACCGGTCAAGGTCCAATTGACGGTATTGAGGGCGGTGAGACTGTCGAAATAATAAAGGCCGGACGAGCCGGCCGTGAAACTATAGGTCTGCGTCTGCCCAGGTTGGGAGATCGCTCCGACGACGGTACTGCCGACGGTCAAGGCGTTCGCGCCATTGACGACGCGGTCGGCAGCAAGGCTGTAATTGACGGGGACGGCGTTGGCCAGGATGCCCTCGATGCCGAGCGTATAGCGGCCGGTCAAAGGCAGCGACACCAGGTCCATGTCGTTCGAATTGTTGGCTACTTCCGCGCCAAAAGCATTCCACAGACGGAATCCCCAGCCACCCGAGGCAGGCAGGAGGCGATCGAAATAGAAATGGTCGCCGGCGGATGCATTGAACGAATAGAACGCCGTCGAATTCCCCGGGGTCAGCGTTCCCGACACCGGGGTGTTGATCGCCAGCGGCGTCGCCATGGCCGGATCGGTCGACAACAGATCGACCAGCCGAAACGAGAATGCGCTGGTATGACCCAATACATTGAATACGCTCAGCGTGTAAGTGGCCGGCTGCTACGGCAACAGCGACGTCGCCGCTCTGGAAGTTCGTTGTCGTGCCGTAGAGCGTGTTGCCGCTGTTGAACGCGCTATTTGGGCCCGCCAGACCCCAGATGAACGAAGAGTCATTCGTCAGCGAGTCGAAATACAGCCTGGTGTCGCTCGCGACCGTGAACGTGAAGTCGTTGCGCTGACCGGGCTGCGTGGTGTTTCCGGTAACGGTCTGCCCTAGGGAAATTGCCGTGGACAGGTTGGTCGGTACGCCCGCGGTGAATTGATAGGACGTTGCGGCGGTATTCGAGATGTCGCCGTCGATGATCAACCTGTATCTGCCGGTAGCGGGCAGCGCGGTGAGTTGGTAACTCGGGAAGCTGCTGATTTGGCCGCTGCTCACGACGCGGTCGAAAGTGTCGAGCAGGAGCCAGTTGCCGGCGCCTCCCGTCAGGCTGAGCTTGTCCAGATAAAAGCGACCACCGGCGACCCCGTCGAACTGAAACGCCACGGCACCGTTCGGGACGTCGAGCGCCGCCGCGACCGCCTGCCCGCTCACCAGTGGCGTGGTCGTCGTGATATCGAGCAGCCTGAAACTGTAGCTCCCGATATCGTAATCGTATTGCGACTTCACGGTGGCCGTGTAAGTCCCAGCCGCCAGCGTGACCGGGGCCGAAGAACTGGTGCTGAAACCGCGCGAAAAAGCTTGTCCGAGAGGACCGGTGACGACGAGGCTGAGGTTGGAATTGCTTTTCAGGCTATCGAAATACAACGTCGTCGGGGCCGCGAGCGTGAAGGTGTAGTCGTTTTGCTGTCCGGCGGCTACGCTGCCGTCGACCCTGCTGCCAAGCGTGATCGGCGTCGTCTGGTTGATCACGCGCCGAACCATGAAGCTGTAGGACGGCGCCTGCGAATTGAAATAGCTGCCTTCGAGCAGCAGCGTGTAGGCGCCGGCAGCCATCGTCAGGGTGGTCTGGTCGTTGCGAGCGTCCTGCTGGAAGATCTGATGCCCGCTGGAATTGAAGAGTCGCCAGTTGCCGCCGCCGGAGAACGTCTGGGTGTCAAAGTAAAGGTGATCGCCGGCGGTGGCCGTGAACGAGTAAGCCCTGCTTCCGTTCGGCAAATCGAGCGTGCCGGAGACCAGGCTGTCGATGGTTAGCGGCGTCGCAGCGGCAAGGTCGAGCAGACGGAAGGCATAGTTGCCGGTCTGGCCGAATTCCGCGGCGAATGACAGGGTATAGTCGCCAGCCACGAGCTTGAAAACCGAGCCGTCCAGATAGCCGTACTGGGCTGTCGCTTCGACGCCGCGCGGACCCGTGAGCGACCATTTGACCTGCGTATTGGAGCTTGTCAGCAGGCTGTCAAAGTAGAGTTCGGTATCCTGCGCGAGATGGAACGCATACCGATCCACCTGCCCTCGCGCGATCCCACCGGTGACCTGGGCACCGATCGTCACGGAGGTGTTGACGTCGGCCGGGCGATAAACCGTGAAAGTACCGGTTGCCGTAGGGGTACCGTCGAACGCGAGTGTGTACGTCCCGCTGACCGGCATTGCCGGCACGTCCATGTCAGCCCCGTTGTTGAAATCGGCGGATGACACCTGCCGTCCGTAGGGGTCGTAAAGCAGCCACTTAACCGGACTATACAAACTATAGTTGAAGGTGGCGGCGTCGAAGTAGAAGTGATCTCCGGCCGTTGCGTTGAATCTGTACAGTGGGGTGGGCGTGTTGACGCCGCCCATGGTCACCGTGGTGGACTGGCCCAATGTGAGCGTCGGAGCTGACGCGAGATCGTCCAGCCGGAAGGAATACACCGCAGACGCCGGCGCGCCGGTCGTACTCAGCGTCAGCGTATAGGTGCCGGCGACCAGATCGACGATGCCATAAGGGTCGGTCGGGCTGTTGGCATAGGACGCGGACAACTGATACGGCGGCACCTCGATGCCGCGTGGACCCGCGAGCGACCACTGCACGCCGTTAGTATAGTTGACCACATCGAAATACAGGCTGGTCGCAGTGGCTAGCGTGAAGGTGTAGGTCTGCGTCGGCGTGGTCAGCGTTCCGCTGACGAGCGCGCCCAGCGTCAGCGCCGTGCCGGGTGCCGGGGCGGTGTCGGGTGTACCCTTGTCGATCTCGAAACTGACCACCGCGGGCGTCGTGGCCGACACCCGGCCTTCGATCGCCAGGGTATAAGTGCCCGCGCCGGGGGCGGATGCAATGGTCTGGCTGCCCGCACCGACGTCCGCCGCCCAAATCTGGCGCCCATAGCCGTCGAACAGCCGCCAATACGGCGTCTCCCCGCTGACACTCCGCGGATTGATGGTAATGTTGTCGAGGGCGCTGACGCCGAATTTGTAGAATTGCGTCGCATTCGCCGTGTCCAGCGTGGCCGTAATGGGTTGACCAAGCGCGACATTGCTGCCGGACGGCAGGCTCGACAACCGAAACCCAAAATCGCCGGTGTGATCACCGGTCCCGGACACATTCAGTCGATAGTCTCCTGCTACCAGGTTGAGCACGGAACCGGTTGTTCCCGCGGCGCCGGCATCCGATGCATTGAACGCCGTCGGCCCGCGCTCGACACCGCGGGGGCCCGTCAGGCTCCAGGTCAGGTTGGCGTCATCGCTCAGGGAATCGAAATAGACGGATGTCGGCGCCGCCAGCGTGAAGATGTAGGTGTCACGCTGACCGGGCTTCGCGATCGTTCCGCTCGTCGTTGCGTTCAGCGTCAGCGGCGCCTGGACGTCGTTCACGCTGGAGACCGAAAACGAATAATTTTCAGGCGTATCGTTGTTGGCCGCGCCCTCGATTGCGAGCGTGTACCTCCCGCCCAATGTCAGGGAAGCAAGGTCGCGATCGCCGAAGGCGCTGTAGGATATCTGGGTCCCGTTCTTGTCGAACAGCCGCCATGTGAGACTGCCATCGTCTCCTCCGCTGGTACGGTCGAGGAAAACGTGCTGACCCGGCGTGGCATCGAAGGAATAGAGGTTACTGGCAGACCCCGGAAACAATTGGCCGACGACCGGGCTATCGGTCTGGACCGGCATTGCATTGGCAAGATCCAGCAGATGAAACTGGTAGGATCCGGTCACATTGCCCACGCCGCTCACACTCAGCGTGTAGTCACCCGAAGCCAACGTCAACACGGGCGATGCCGTTGTGGTGTCCGTGGTGTTCAACGGCTGTGCGGTAACCTGCGTGCCGCTTGGCCCATTCAAGCTCCAGGTGAGCCCCGACACCGAAGTCTGACTATCGAAATAAACCGTCTGCGGCTTGTCGAGGGTGAATACGTAGAGATCGGTTTCTCCGGGAACATCGATCGCGCCCGCGACCGGATTCAGATCCGCCGAGAGCAGCAGCCGCTGCTCAAGTTCCTCGAGCACGATTCGTTGGGAGACTTCTGAATTTTCAGGTCTTGTGGGCTGATCGAGCGGAGTAGACGCCGAAGTTTTTTTGTGCCGCTTTTCACGCAACAATTTGCGGATAAGTTTTCGGGATCGGCCATGCATCGCAATGATTTCCAATCCACAAAAAACGCGTCACTTAAAATTAGGACTTAACAAACCATATGGAGCGGCACTCAGCAACCAATTATTTAAATTGCGTTAACGTGTCCGCGCAACCCGCAACCGGACGTTTTTTTAATCGCTGCGAGGCGTCACGTCTCGTGCTGTTGCCCGAGAAGCATGAAGGCGTCAGTCTGTTCGCGAGATGATTTGAGCGATAGGTCCGCGTCATAGATATCTGGTTTCGGGCGAACTGATATGTGAAGCTCGCCACAAACGGGATAAATAATCTGGATGCACTCGGCATCTCAAGCAAATGGATGGGATTTCGGTGGTGACTGGGCCGTCACCTTCGGCTTCGAACCAATCGCGTTGCCCCCATCTTATCGAATGATCGAGAATGATAGTGGAAGATTAATTCCCGGTGATGCCCGAGCGCCCCGAGAGCGCCTCAGCAAGTATCACAACGGCTCGAAAACAAGCTTAATTGCTGTTCTGACGCCGCTCTTTTACATAGTGTGTCGTCGACCTGGAGCGGGAACAACCGCCATGGTGAGCCATTTTATCTTCATGAAAGAGCTACTTTGCAAGAGCCGCTACTTTGTCGTCCGTTAAGAAGCCGAATTGAGCGGGGCCCGACAGGGCGCGCGTGCGCCAGAGCTGGATCAGGAACAGGCACAAGAGTTCTCTGAGCCAGGCGAGGATGCGGCGGAAGTTGTGGCCGACGGCTGAGAGGATGACGTTGGCCGCATCGCCGGCGCGGCCTTTGAGGTAGCAGCGGCCGAGGTGGCCATCGGTCTTCAGGTGTCCGATGATGGGTTCGATGGCGGAGCGGCGGCGCAGCTCGCGCTTGATGACACCGAAGACGCCGCGCTTCTGGCCAGAGATGAAGATTCGGCGGGGATTTTGTGCGTCGTGGCCGCGGTATCCCTTGTCGGCATAGGCCCGCTCGATCGCACAGCCGATGAGCGTCTCGGTGCGGTCGATGACATCCCGCAAGGTGTGACCGTCGTACGGGTTATCGGGCAGCGCCCTGGCGTGCAGCACGAACAGGCCACCGGGAGCACGGCGGTTGTTGGTGACGATAGAGGCTTTGACACCGATCTATGGACCACGCCCGCATTGCAAGAGGAATCGACAAAGGGATGAAGCGGTTTGCGCCACCTTGGATCTTCCTTTCCGGCCCTGTTTCTTATGCGGTGCGGCCCAAGAGGTTGGCGTCGTAGTCACGGCCCTTTGCGAGCACTCGCGGAGCGTGCAAGCTGGACTACAATTCGACTCTGAGGACCAACTCTCTCCCTGCCAATGGCGTACCGTCTCGCGCGCAAGAGGTTGCCGTGCCCCGGCGACCGGTACGAAGTTTGCTGGACACCAGCATAAGGGCGATTACGGAATCTACTGCAATCCGCATAACACGAAACAACTCGGCCCGACCCGCGGTCAGGGCTTGCCATTTGTGTGTTCCCGCGTGTTCGTAGCATCTTAGCTTCTCGACGTATCTCGCTGGCCGCTACGTTGACGACGGGGTCAGCGACCGAATGCTGCGTTACTGCGAAGCCGAATAACTGCTTGCGCCGCAACGGACCGGCTCTGGTTCGTTTCTTGAGCGTGAACTGATAGCCAAATACCTGGGCGGCGCGATCGAAGCGTCGATCATGGCGTCCCGTTTCGGGTCTGCTTCGAGGCTGTCTGCTTTAAGAGCGATTTCGGAGAATCTTCCCCGATTGCGCCTCGATCGCCTGCACGGCCACGCTCGCCACTTGCCGCAGTGCCTCGCGGTCCGCGCCTGAGGACGCCATCACGCCCATGCCGACGGCGACGGCGGAGACGTAGCGCGCGAGCGCTGCCGGATCCGACGCCGGCTTGAGATCGCCTTCTGCCTTGGCCCGGATGAAGCGGTCGCGGAGCTGATCTTCGTTCTGGCTGCGGCGTGCGGCGAGCTCGAACGGGACGTTTTCGGAGCCGGTGCCGCAGGCGATACCGCCTTGCACGAGCAGGCAACCGGGCGGATTGGCGGGATCGGTCTGCTTGTCGGCGATGCCCATCAGCATCCGCTCTGCGACGTCGCGGGCGGTCGCTGCGGCGACCACCTCGTCCATCCAGACGCCCCGCAGCTTGGTGTAGCGGTCGAGCGCGGCCTTCAGCAGGCCTTCCTTGTTGCCGAAGCAGGCATAAAGGCTCGGCGGGTTGATGCCCATGGCCTCGGTCAGCTGGGCAATGGTCGCGCCCTCATAGCCGTGGCGCCAAAACACTTCCATTGCCTGGTCCAACGCCGTCTCGGCGTCGAATTCCCGGGGGCGTCCCATGCCCATGTGCCTGTCCTCCTTGAGAATCGGCGTCGCGCCTCGCGCTAACGCCTGATCCTATCTATTTGTTCTAACTTTCTTTTCTCTGCCGTCTTCCACTTTTCGCATTCCGCGGCTAAGATTTTTCTACAGTGAAAGGTACATAGGTATCTTGCACTGCGGCATCCAGCTCCACATCTGTAGTGAACACTACATATCTGGAGCGCGCAAATGCCCCCCTCCCAAAATACCTCTCGCCCTGGCCGCGTCCGCCGTCTTCTCGGTGGTGTTGCCATTGTTGGCGCCCTCGCGGTCGCCGGTTCGATCGCAACCGGCCGCTACTTTCACGCGGCGCAGGCGACCGCGCCGGCCGCCGCCGCCGAGCAGGCTGTCTCCGTCACGGTCGCGATGATCGAGCCGCGGCAGGCCGTGCTGTGGGACGATTTCTCCGGCCGGCTAGAGGCCATCAACCGCGTCGAACTCCGCCCGCGCGTTGCCGGCGCGATCCTGTCGGCCAATTTCACCGAAGGCGCGCTGGTGAAGGCCGGTGACGTCCTGTTCAAGATCGATCCGGCGCCTTATGCGGCCGAGGTCGACAAGGCCAACGCCCAGCTCGAAGCCGCCAAGGCGCGCGTCGTCTTCACCCAGAGTGAACTCGAGCGCGGCGCACAGCTGGTCGGTAACGCCGTGGTGACCCGCCGCGACTACGATCAGCGCGAGAACGCGCATCGCGAGGCGATCGCCAACGTCAAGGCGGCGGAGGCGATGCTCCAGACCGCGAAACTCAATCTCGACTACACCGAGGTGCGCGCGCCGGTCGCCGGCCGGGTCGGCAAGATCGAAATCACTGTCGGCAATCTCGTCGCCGCGGGCACCGCCTCTCCGGTCCTGACCTCGCTAGTGTCGGTCAATCCGATCTACGCATCGTTCGATGCGGATGAGGAGGTCGTGCTGCGGGCGCTGAACTCGATCGCGGACGCCTCGGGCAAGCGCGGCAATCTCGACCAGATCCCGGTGGAGATGGCGACCTCCGGCGGACTTTCGGCCAAGGGCCACATCCAGCTCATCGACAACCAGGTCAACGGCCAGAGCGGAACAATTCGTGTCCGCGCGGTATTCCGGAACGAGGACGGGCGTCTCATTCCCGGTCAGTTCGCCCGCGTGCGCATGGGCCAGCCGAAGCAGCAAACGCTGGTGATGATCGACGAGCGCGCGATCGGCACCGACCAGGACAAGAAGTTCGTCATGGGGGTCGGCGACGACAGCCGCGCGGTCTACCGGCCGGTTACGCTCGGCGGCTCCGTCGCTGGGCTGCGCATCGTGACGGCGGGGCTGAAGCCCGGCGACCGCATCATCGTCAATGGCCTGCAGCGCGTGCGTCCGGGCGCCCTCCTCAAGACCGAGGTTGCGGCGATGGGGGCACGCGAGCCGCAGCAGGCCTCCAACCACAGCAACCAGGACGTCGTGCAGCGCTAGTTGCGTCGTTCCGGGACGTGCGCTTGGCACGAGCTATGGTGCGCGCTTGCGCACCTGAGACTCTCGAAGTTTGAAAACTCCGAGCACATCGCCTCTGGCTTTCCGGGTTCGCGCGCCTCGCTCGCGTCCCGGAACGACGGCGGAGTGATCGGAGACTCGCAAGAAATTGCGCAGGGGCAAAGCTATGAATCTCTCAAAATTCTTCATCGACCGTCCGATTTTTGCCGGCGTCCTGTCGGTCCTGATCTTCCTCGCCGGCCTGATCTCGCTGTTCGCGATGCCGATCTCGGAATATCCGGACGTGGTGCCGCCGTCGGTGCTGGTGCGCGCGACCTATCCCGGCGCTAATCCCAAGGTGATCGCGGAAACGGTGGCGATGCCGATCGAGGAGCAGATCAACGGCGTCGAGAACATGCTCTACATGTCGAGCCAGGCGACCACCGACGGCGCAATGACGTTGACGGTGACATTCCGGCTCGGCACCGATCCCGACAAGGCGACGCAGCTGGTGCAGAACCGCGTGCAGCAGGCCGAACCGCGCCTCCCCGCGGTGGTGCGCCAGCTCGGCATCATCACCAAGAAGTCGTCGCCCGACCTCACCATGGTCGTGCATCTGCTGTCGCCGAACAACCGCTACGACATGACGTATTTGCGCAATTACGCAGTGCTCAACGTCAAGGACCGGCTGGCGCGGATCGACGGCGTCGGCGACGTCCAGCTCTACGGCGCCGGCGACTATTCGATGCGGGTGTGGGTCGATCCGCAGAAGGCCGCCGAGCATGGGCTGACCGCAAGCGACATCGTCAAGGCGATCCAGGCGCAGAACGTCGAGGCCGCCGCCGGCGTGGTCGGCTCCTCCCCGAACGTCGAGGGCATCGACCTGCAACTCTCCGTCAATGCGGAAGGCCGGCTCGCGAACGAGGAGCAGTTCGGCGACATCGTAGTCAAGGCCGGAACGCGCGGCGAAGTGGTGCGGCTGCGCGACGTCGCGCGCATCGAGCTCGGCGCCTCTCAATACGGCCTGCGCTCGCTGCTCGACAACAAGCAGGCGGTGGCGATCCCGATCTTCCAGGCGCCGGGCTCCAACGCGCTCCAGATCTCCGACCACGTCCGCGCCACTATGGCCGAGATCAAGAAGAACATGCCGGAGGGCGTTTCCTACCAGATCGTCTACGACCCCACCCAGTTCGTACGCTCCTCGATCGAGGCGGTGATCCACACGCTGCTGGAAGCGATCGCGCTGGTGGTGCTGGTCGTCATTCTGTTCCTCCAGACCTGGCGCGCCTCCATCATTCCGCTACTGGCGGTGCCGGTATCGATCGTCGGCACCTTTGCAGTGATGCACATGTTCGGCTTCTCCATCAACGCGCTCAGCCTGTTCGGCCTCGTCCTTGCGATCGGCATCGTCGTCGACGACGCCATCGTCGTGGTCGAGAACGTCGAACGCAACATCGAGGCCGGACTGTCGCCGCGCGATGCCACCTACCAGGCGATGCGCGAGGTTTCCGGCCCGATCATCGCGATCGCGATGGTGCTGATCGCCGTGTTCGTGCCACTCGCCTTCATCTCCGGCCTCACCGGGCAGTTCTACAAGCAGTTCGCGCTGACGATCGCGATCTCGACCGTGATCTCGGCCGTCAACTCGCTGACGCTGTCGCCCGCACTTTCGGCATTGCTGCTCAAGGGCCACAACGAGCCAAAGGACACGCTGACCCTGATCCTCGAAAAGGCGTTCGGCTGGTTCTTCCGCGGCTTCAACCGCGTTTTCACCCGTTCCTCGGAGAATTACAGCGGCACCGTCACCAAGGTGATCTCGGGCAAGGCCGCCGTGATGGGGCTTTACGTGGTCCTGGTCGGCCTCACCGCTCTCCTTTTCCAGCAGGTGCCGAGCGGGTTCGTGCCGGGCCAGGACAAGCAATATCTGGTCGGCTTCTCGCGGCTGCCTGATGGCGCAACGCTGGACCGCACCGAAGAGGTGATCCGCAAGATGAGCGACATCGCGCTGACGCAGCCGGGTGTCGAGAGCTCGGTCGCGTTTCCGGGCCTGTCGATCTCAGGCTTCACCAACTCCTCCAACGCCGGCATCGTGTTCTCGACGCTGAAACCGTTCGACGAACGCAAGAGCCCGGCCCTGAGCGGCAATGCAATCGCGGCCGATCTCAACAAGAAATATTCCGGGATCCAGGAAGCCTTCATTGCCATGTTCCCACCGCCGCCCGTCAATGGTCTCGGCACCATCGGCGGCTTCAAGCTCCAGATCGAGGACCGCGCCGGTCTCGGCTATGAGGCACTGAACGAGGCGACGAAAGCGTTCATGGCGGCGATGCAGAAGGCGCCGGAGATCGCCGGCGTGTTCTCGAGCTTCCAGGTCAACGTTCCCCAGCTCTTCGCCGACATCGACCGAACCAAGGCGCTTCAGCTCGGGGTGCCCGTGACGGAAGTGTTCAACACGCTGCAGATCTACCTCGGCTCCTACTACGTCAACGACTTCAACAAATTCGGCCGCACCTACTCGGTCTATGTCCAGGCGGATGCGCCGTTCCGTGCACGTGCCGACGACATCAGGCAGTTGAAGGTGCGCTCGTCATCCGGCGACATGGTGCCGCTGTCGGCGCTGCTCAATATCCGCCAGAGCGCGGGTCCCGAGCGCGCGATCCGCTACAACGGCTTCCTGTCGTCGGATATCAATGCGGCGGCTGCGCCAGGCTACTCCTCCGGTCAGGCGCAGGAAGTCGCGACGCGGATTGCTGCCGAAGTGTTGCCGACCGGCTTCGCCTTCGAATGGACCGACCTGACCTATCAGGAGTTCATCGCCGGCAATTCCGGGCTCTGGGTGTTCCCGCTGGCGATCCTGCTGGTGTTCCTGGTGCTGGCAGCGCTCTATGAGAGCCTGACCCTGCCGCTCTCCATCCTCATGATCGTGCCGATGGGACTGCTGGCAGCGATGTTCGGCGTCTGGATCTCGAAAGGCGACAATAACGTCTTCACACAGATCGGACTTATCGTTCTCGTGGGACTCTCTGCCAAGAATGCGATCCTGATCGTCGAATTCGCGCGCGAGCTCGAATTTACGGGCCGCACGCCGATCCGGGCCGCGATCGAGGCGAGCCGGCTGCGGCTGCGCCCGATTCTGATGACGTCGATGGCGTTCATCATGGGCGTGCTGCCGCTGGTGCTCTCGACCGGCGCCGGCTCCGAGATGCGCCGCGCCATGGGCGTGGCGGTGTTCTCCGGGATGATCGGCGTCACAGTATTCGGCCTGTTCCTGACGCCGGTGTTCTATGTGCTGCTCCGCACCATCACCGGCATGAAGCCGCTGACGCATCACGGCAGCGACACTAGCGCGGCGCCGGTTCAAGGCCTTGGGCATTAGCCGTGTGCACTAGCCTTGTGCATTAAACCAAGGAAATGCCTGACAACAGAAGAACGAGCGCGGTCTTGCGAAGGACCGTCTCGTTGGCGTTGTGAAAGGCGATCACACCAAGCGCGGAGCCGACGGGCAGGCTGATCTCGAAATCGACGAAGACGTCGACGAGAGGTCCTGATGTCCTCACCGCGCTTTACTTCCGGTTCTCCTCACAAAACTTCAGCGCTGCCAGCGCTTCGCCGGCGCGCGGTATCTGCATCTCGATGCTGTCGTCGTCATCGTCCTCGAAATCGAGCGTGAGGCGCTTGGCCTTCGACAGGCGGTCCATGATCGACTGATCGTACTCGAAGATGCCGCGCACGGTGGTCTTGTCCATGACCTCCCACTTCGCCTTCTTCATGATCTCGACGTCATCGGTGCCGACATCGCCCTTCAGGATCTCGCCGACCTTGTCCCACTCCCAGCCGTCATAGATCATCACGATCACAATGGCTTTGTCGGAATAGGTGATGACGACGACATAGTCGCGGTTCTCGTCATCCTTGTAGCCGCGGCTGGCGTTGCAGTGCGTATCCTGGGTGCGCTTCTCGATGGTCCAGTCGCCGACCTTGGACTGTTGCGCGAGCGACGGCCCGGCGCTCGCGACGCCTGCGAACAGCAAAGCGGCGAGAAGGATTCGTTTCATGTCAGCCTCCAGGGTTCCCCGACCGAAGATGACCACCTCTCCCGGCAGGCGGCAAGGGCTTCACGAGGCGCGCCAGTCGGCAGGTAGCCCTACCCTCGCCGCGGCACGATCGCGATCGGGGTGAAGGTGTGAACCTCCTCGTCGTTCTGGTTGAACATCGTCCATTTCACCAGGGCGATGCCCTGCGGCTTCGACTTCGACGGCGTCAGGCTCATAACCTCGCCTTCGAGGTGGAGGCAGTCGTTGGGCCGGACCGGAATGGTCCAACGCAGGCCGTCGACGCCCGCGCCGATCAGCGGATGCGGGCCGAAGGGACGGGCCTGGATTGCGAGATTCATGGCGATCGCCGCGGTGTGCCATCCCGACGCCGCGAGGCCCTTGAACGGGGTGCCTTGGGCAGCCTCGTGATCGAGATGCATCGGCTGCGGGTCGAACTCGGCGGCAAAGCGCTCTCGGTGACGTGAATCTCGGGAGACCTAAAACGCATTCCGACGGTGAGATCGTCGAACCATTCCACCTGAGCCACTATTGTGCCTCGCGATAAAATATACCGCCCGGCCGGAGGCGCGAGGCTAAAGGGTTTGACTAAGGAATGTACGGCGTTCGCTGGACACAAACTAGCCTAGGTTCCCCACGAAACCCCTTTCCAGGTGCGACGAAACACACCTGAAACAGATGGCCAGTTATCTAGTTGTCAAAATCAGACAGGGACGGCCACCATGCAATTCTTGCTCGACCTCATCTGGGATTATTCCTGCTGCCAACATCTCGTCGCCCATCCGCTGCCGGAGGACGAGCTATGATCGAACTTATCTCGGCCCTGCTCGCCCTTTGCAGCATCGGCGTCTTTGCAGCGCATGCCGTGGATGCCTACCGCACCACGCATTTCTGACCGGCCGGCGCCGGCGGCGCTGATCTAGAACGGCCGCCGGTAGAAATGCTCCGAATGCGTTGCCGCCGGAAACCGGTTGGCGAGCGCCAGCGCGCCCCTCTCGTCCGTCTCGAGCGCGATCTTCTGCGCCAGCATCACGTCGCCTGGCGCGAGGAAGCCTGACGGGACAAAGCACCAGCCCATCGTCGCAACCCCGGCATCGTCGATTTCGTGAACATTGGCGGCGGTGCCGTAGTGGATGCGATACCGCTTGCCGGTATCGCAGCCGATCACGTCGAAATACCGGTGCTGCTCGAACTGGGTACGCTGGGCTGGCGACAGCCATTCGGACAACAGCCGGCGGCCGCGGGCATCCGGCGTGTTCTCGCCGAAAAAGCGCCGGTAAAGCCCGCGCAGCGCGTGCAAGCGCGCTCGCGCCGGTGCGCGAAACCAAACTGCCGCGATCATGAGCAGCTCAGATCAACCGCCAACCAGGCGGGGATAGAACAGCGTTTCATGTGCGGTTGGGTCGAACGACCGGATACGGGTGACTTCGCCAGGCCCGGTTCGCAAAGCGGCGGTAAAGCCGGCTCCGGTCAGCTCCCGAAAACGCTGTTCGGCCCGCGCCAGCGCTTCGGCATTGTCCGGATCAAACTCGTGGCGCGTGTCGCCGGTCTGGTCCATCACGATCTGGGTAGCCATATTGAGTCTCCTCATGCCCAGCCCTGCCCTGATCAAGCAATCCTCATGCCGACGGTTCCAGACGGCAACAACTTTCTCGCGTACGGCGGTCACACCTTGCGGAGCTAATCACCTCGACGCCGCCGCCTCTCCGCCTTCGTCGATCTGCCGCCCCATCAGCGCAATCGCCTTCTGATAAACGCCGGCGGCATTCCAGGCCTCGATCGCGGCGAAATTTGGCTCGCCCGGCTGGTAACCGGCTCCCGCGCGCCAGCCATGGGCCTTGAGGAAATTCGCAGTCGAACTCAGCGCGTTGGCAGCGACCTCGAGGTTGCCGGTGCCGTAGGCCAGGATGTTCTTGGGCATGAACTGGGTCTGGCCGACCTCGCCATGCATGGAGCCGCGGGTTGCCCCGGACAGCGTGCCGCGGTCGATCAGCTTCAGCGCGGCATACAGCTGGTCGGCGAAGAATTCGGGGCGGCGGCAGTCATAGGCGAGCGTCGCGATCGACGACAGCATGTTCTGGTTGCCGCGCTGGCTGCCGAATCCGGTCTCCATGCCCCAGATCGCGATCAGCGGCCCCGGCGGCACGCCATAGCGCTGCTGGATCGAGGCGAACAGGGCGGCCTGCGACTGCTTCAGGGAGCGGCCACGGGCGACGATGGTGGTGGCGCCGCGCTTGGCCAGGAACTGGTCGAGCGACAGCGAAAAGCTGCGTTGGCTCCGGTCGGCCGCAATGGTGGCGCTGGCGTAATTGGCCTGCATCAGCGCCGCGAGTGCGGTTGGGCCAATGCCTTTGGTCTGTGCCTCCGCACTGAACTCGCGCTTCCAGCCTTCGAACCCGGCCGGCGAGCTGCCGCATTGCGCGGCCTCGGCGGGGGACGCCAGGCAACCAAGCAGCGCCATTGCGCCAAGAATCGCGCCAAAAACCGCCGCCGCAACAGCCCTGCCCCTGATCATACCCGCTATCTCCGTCCCGTACCGTTCGGTACCGCAATCCTACCCGCTGGAAGGCGCCGACTCTATGGCCTGATCATAGGACAATTCGAGGCCTTCCAGATTGCCCTGCTTCCGCCATTTCTCAAGCAGCCGCAGGAACGCCACCGGCCCGCGCCAATATTGACTGTTTCTTGCCGCGATCGGATCGAACACGCCCCCATTGTTGTAGTAACCCGGCGTGCATTCAGCGAGATAGGTCTGGCGGCCGAGCGCCGCCTTGACGACCTCGTCGACCCAGGCGTTCTCGGCGGCTAGTGTCGGCTCCAGCGCCCGGGCGCCGCGCTTGCGCGCTTCTGCGATGACATAGGCGATGTGCCGAGACTGTTCGTCGATGACGTGCGGGAAATTTGCGCTCTGGCCGGCCTGCACCATGACGATGAGGAAGCAGTTCGGGAATCCGCGACTGTAGAACCCGTGCAGTGTCTTGACGCCCTCGCGCCAGCGTTCTGACAGGCTCATGCCGTCCCGGCCGTAGACCTCGAATCCCATCCGGCGGGCGTAGTCCGTGCCGACCTCGAAGCCACTGGCATAGATCAGGCAGTCGAGCTCGTAGGCCTTGCCGTCGACGACGACGGCGTTCTCGGTGATGCGCTCGACGCCTTGCCCCTTGGTGTCGACGAGATGCACGTTGGCGCGATTGAACGTATCGAGATATTCGTCGTGGAAGCACGGCCGCTTGCAGAACGCCTTGTACCAGGGCTTTAGCGCCGAAGCAGTCGTTTCATCTTTCACGATGGCATCGACGCGGGCGCGGATCTCTTCCATCTTGCGATAGTCGGCCTGCTCGATGACCTTCAACGCCTCATCCATCGAGGTCACCGGCTGCGGCTGCCGACGCGGCGCGAGCAGTATCTCGCCGAGCAAGCCGGTCCAGCCGTCCTGCACCAGATCCTGTTCGAACGGCTCACCCGAGATCACCGCGGTGAAATTGTCCATGCGCTCGCGCTGCCAGCCTGGCTTGAGGTTCTGCGCCCAGGACTGATCTGTTGGCCGGTCATCGCGCACGCCGATCGCCGATGGGGTGCGCTGGAAGACGTAGAGCTCTTTCGAAGAGCGGCCGAGATGCGGCACGCATTGCACGGCGGTGGCGCCGGTGCCGATGATGCCGACGCGCTTGTCGGCAAGGCCGGCGAGACCGCCTTCGGCGTTGCCGCCGGTGTAGGCGTAGTCCCAGCGGCTGGTATGGAAGCTGTGGCCCTTGAAGCTTTCGATGCCGGGAATACCCGGCAGCTTCGGCCGGCTCAGCGGACCGCCTGCGAGAACGACGAAGCGCGCGCGTATGCGATCGCCGCGGTCGGTCTCGACCAGCCAGCGCCCCTCGCTCTCCTGCCATTCCATACGCGAGATGACGGTCTGAAACAGCGCGCGGTCGTAGAGACCGAAGTGACGCCCGATGCGGCGCGAGTGCTCGTAGATCTCCGGCGCGCGCGCATATTTGCGCACCGGCATGTAGCCGGTCGCCTCCAGCAGCGGCAGATAGATGTAGCTCTCGGTATCGCAGGCAGCACCGGGATAGCGATTCCAGTACCAGGTGCCGCCGAAGTCGGCAGCCTTCTCGACGATGCGAAAATCATCGATGCCGGCCTCGCGCAGACGCGCGCCGCACAGAAGGCCACCGAAGCCGCCGCCGACGACGAGCACTTCGGTCCGTTCGCTGACGGCGTCGCGTGCAAATCCGGGATCGGTCCAGGGATCGTCGAGATAGCGGCTGAAGTTGCCGCTGGCCTCGACATATTGCGCCTTGCCTTCAGCACGCAGCCGGCGATCCCGCTCGTCGCGGTAACGCGCACGCAGTGAGGCGAGGTCGATCGTAGAGGCGCCGGCTGCGCCGGTCTTGTGTTTTTCCGCTGACATTCATCTCCTCCACGGCGGACGCCGTTTCGCCGGCAGCTCACATCAGTTAGCCCCGAAAAAGCGACGCATGCAATCGCGTCCGCCGCTTTTTGCGTGAACGTCGCGTGACGTTCCGCTACCCTGGCTTCAAATCACAAGCGTACGCCATGCAACGACATGGCGATCCGGAGGAAACGATGCAGGGATTGATGATGGACATGCCGCTCCTGATCAGCGGCCTGATCCAGTACGCCGCCGACTATCACGGCGAAGCGGAGATCGTCGCGCGCGAGATCGAGGGCGATATCCACCGCTACACCTATGCCGATGCGCATCCGCGCATCAAGCGCATGGCGCGGGCCTTGCAGCGGCTCGGCATGAAGGCGGGCGACCGCGTCGGCACGCTCGCCTGGAATACCCACCGCCATTTCGAGATGTTCTATGCGGCACCGGGAATGGGCTATGTGCTGCACACCGTCAATCCGAGGCTGTTTCCCGAGCAACTCGTCTACATCATCAACCACGCCGAAGACCGACTCCTGTTCGTCGACCGCGCCACGCTGCCGATCGTCGAGGCGATCGCGCCGCAGCTCAAGACGATCAAGGGGTATATCGTGATGTCCTCGCGCGAGCGGATGCCGGAGACCAGGCTTGCGAACGCGCATTGCTACGAAGAGCTTCTGGAACAAGAGAGCGATGCCGATTTCGCCTGGCCGCTGTTCGACGAAAAGTCCGCGTCCACCATCTGCTACACATCGGGGACCACAGGCAATCCCAAGGGGGTGATCTATTCGCACCGCGCCGCGATCCTGCAGACCATGACCTGCTGCAATTTCGATTTCCTGCCGGGACATGTCGAGGGCGTACGCGAGGTGATGATGCCGATGGCGCCGCTATTCCACGGCAACGGCTGGAACATGCCGTTCACCGCGCCCTACACCGGCTCCAAGCTGGTGCTGCCCGGCCGCAACTACGAGCCGGAGAAGCTTTACGAACTGCTCGAGGGCGAGAAGGTGACGCTGTCGGCGGGCGTGCCGAGCTTCTGGCTGATTCTGCTCGACTGGCTCGGTCGCACCGGCAACAAATTCTCGACCCTGAGGGCGACATTGTCGTCGGGCTCGGCGCCGCCGCGCGCGATGATCGAGAAACTGAAGCGCGACTACGATATTGACTACATCCAGGCCTGGGGCATGACCGAGGCCCTGGGCTGCTCGATGCCGGGCTTGCGGCCCGGATCGGAGAATCTCAGCGACAAGGAGAAATTCGACCGGCGGCAGGTGTCGGGCCGCGCCTGTTTCGGCACGAGTTTGCGCATCGTCGATGACGGCGGCAACGAGCTGCCGCGCGATGGCAAGACGGTAGGTCATCTGCGCGCCCGTGGTCCCTGGGTCGCCTCCGGCTACATGAAGCTGGACGAAGGTCTCGACAGCGACGGCTGGCTGATCACCGGTGACATGGCCATGATCGACGCCCAAGGTCATGTGACATTGACCGATCGCTCCAAGGACGTGATCAAGTCCGGCGGCGAATGGATCTCCTCGATCCAGCTCGAAGACGTCGCGCTGTCGCATCCCGACGTGCTGCAAGCCGCCGTCGTCGCCATCGCACACGAGAAGTGGCAGGAGAGGCCGCTCCTGCTCGTCGTCCGCAGGAAGGGAGCAACCATCGACGGCAAGACGCTGCTCGACCACATGCGCCCGAAAATTGCAAGCTGGTGGATGCCTGATGCCGTCGAATTCCTCGACGAATTCCCGATGACCGGCACCGGCAAGGTGCTCAAATCGGCCCTGCGTGACAAGTTCAGGGAGTACCGCGTCGCATAGCCGGCGCACGATCTCGCAACGCCCCATTGCCGTGCGCGGTCTTCATCTTTTGGTAGATTCGGGAGCGATATATCGAGACCTCGCTAAACCCTGAATCGAGGACATCATGGCGTTTTCCGGATTGGGCATGCATCTCGGCAACCTTTCGCGCCTGTCGAATGCGCAGACACGCTCGATCAGCCCCGAGAATTTCACTGGTGAGAAGGGCAAAGGCGGCATGTCCGTCGATGGGCCCGCGGCGCGTCAGGCCCGTGATCTCGGGCAGGGCTGGAAGATCTCGCCCTACGTCGTCATCGAACCCGGCGCGACGTTCAGCCTTGCTGACATCGTCGGCCAAGGCGCGATCCAGCAGATCTGGATGACGCTCGCACGGGGGCGCCTGCGCCATTCGATTCTGCGCGTCTATTGGGACGATCAAACGCTGCCAAGCGTGGAATGCCCGGCCGGCGATTTCTTTGCCTGCGGATGGGAGGAGTTTGCGCAAGTCTCCTCGCTCGCGGTCTGCGTCAATCCCGGCCGCGCCTTCAACTGCTACTGGGAAATGCCGTTCCGCAAGCGCGCACGTTTCACATTGGAGAACCGCAGCGAGGAGCCGCTGACCGTCTACTACCAGATCAATTATACGCTGACCGAGGTGCTAGAGGACTGCGCCTATTTCCATGCCCAGTTCCGGCGCACCAACCCGCTGCCCTCCAAGGAGGGTTACACCGTCCTCGATGGCGTAACGGGCCGCGGCCATTATGTCGGCACCTATATGGCCTGGGGCGTCAACAACAATGGCTGGTGGGGCGAAGGCGAGATCAAATTCTTCATCGACGGGGACGGCGAATTTCCGACCATCTGCGGCACCGGCACCGAGGACTATTTCTGCGGCGCCTATAATTTCGATCCCTATGTCGCCCATTCCGGCCAAGGCCCGGTGCAGCAATCGCGCTACCAGGAATTCACCACGCCCTATGCCGGCCTGCCGCAGGTGATCCGACCCGACGGCGTCTATAAGTCGCAGCAGCGCTTCGGCATGTATCGCTGGCATATCCCGGACCCCGTGCGCTTTCAATCCGATCTGCGCGTGACCATCCAGGCGCTGGGGTGGCTGCCCGGCACCAAGGAGGCGAAGTATCTTCCTTTGCAGGATGACATCGCCTCGGTCGCGTTCTGGTACCAAACGCTGCCGACGCCGCCTTTCCCAAAGTTGCCCGGCCCGGACTATCTCGAGATCGGCTAGACGCTGCCGCCGCCTCTCGATCAAGGAGACGAGGTCCACAGAAACCAGATCGCGCGGCTGGAGCTGAAGAAATATTCGAACGCTTAGAACACTGCGCTCGCCGAGAGCACAGTGCCGTCTTCCCTTCTACCCCTGTGGGAGAAGGTGGCGCGCGTAAGCGCGCCGGATGAGGGGTCTGCATCCGCGGAGACAGATCCTTCACCCGAGTAAATGCCTATCCACCAGCGGAGTTGCCCTCTCCCACAAAGGAAGAGGGCGCAACAATGCGCACCGCGATCGCTTCGGCTCCTCGGCAAGCAATCGCAGCCAGCGCCTCGGCGCCTTCGCCTCAGTTCACCAGATACACATCGGGATCGAAGCTCGAGCTTGGCTTCCTGAAGGCATTGCGCAGGGACGGCGACATCGGGACGTTGTAGTTCAGGCCGTTCGGCGGCGTTGGCGATTGCAGCCACTTCTTGTAGAGGACCTCGATATCAGGGCTCGCATAGAGTTCCGCCGTGGCGCGATCGGCGAGCGCCTTGAACGCCGCATCCTCCCTGCGCAGCATGATCCCGTACGGCTCGGGCTTGGAGAAGGTCTCCTGGCTGGTCATGAAGAGCTGTGGTTCCTTCGATCGCGCAATCGCCACCGCAAGCTGGACGTCGTCGAGCGCGTAGGCCTGAGCGCGGTCGGTCTCCAGCAACAGGAAGGCCTCGGCCTGGTCCTTGGCCGGCATCACATTGATACCGAGATTGCGCTCGGTGTTGACCTTGGCGAGTTGGGTCAGGTTGACCGATCCCGCCACTGCCGTGACCGATTTGCCCTTGAGATCGTCGATGGTGTTGATCTTTGCGGCCGTCTTGGCCGCAAACCTCGTCGCGCTGAGGAAATGCGTGTTGGTGAAGGCGACCTGCTTCTGGCGGTCGGCGTTGTTGGTGGTTGCCGAGCAATGCAGGTCGAGCGTGCCGTTGACCATCAGCGGGATGCGGTTCGACGACGTCACCGCGGTATAGTCGATGGTGATGTCAGGCATCCCGAGCTGCTTCTTCACAGCGTCCACGATCTTGAGGCAAATATCCAGCGCAAAGCCGACCGGCTTCTGGTTTCCATCCAGATAGCTGAAGGGAACGGACGCCTCCTGATAGCCCAGCGTGATCTTCTTCGTCTCCTTGACCTTATGAAGCGTGCCCGACAGGTCTTCGGCTGAAGCTGCGCCCGCAAGGCATGTGACGGCCAGAACTACAGAGAGTAAACGCATCAAGGGCTCCTGGAGGGGATGATCGACTGCAACTGCACGCCGGGCGCAGCCACATCGGTGATAGCGCAGGCGCTCGCCCGCTGCCAGACGAGTTTTCGTCTATCAGACATCGTGACTTTCAATGACCGTCAATTCGTCCCTGCCGAAGCGCGCAGCCTTTAAGCTGTTCGATCGACGAAATTCGCTTTACGCTTCGATGCCGCGCCGCACCAGAATGCGCTCCGCGCTGTCGTTCCAGACGTCCATCTTCGTGATCTTGCCGTTCCTCACCACGAAGCGATCGACATAGCGATTGCCTTCGAATGCGGTCCCATCCTTCCACTCGCCGTACAACGTGCCGACGCTGTAGACGATGGTCTCGCCGTTACCTGGACAGACGTCAAACCGATCCATCTTCTTCTTGACCCAGCGGTAACGCATCGCATTGAAGGAGGTGGGGCCCCGCGGATGATCGAACTCACGCCCACCCGTGAACGTGATGATCGTGCCCGGCGCCATAAAGGCCGCCGCGGCGTCGGGATCTGGAATCATCGACGCCGTAAGATAGGCTTCCACGATCTGCGCGTCCGACAAGGACGTGCTTTCGCTTTTCACGGCAATGGACATGGCTATATCTCCCGCGGAATCTGCGAAATACTATCTCCCGCCTTGGGGAATGCGTGCATATATTTTGATCAGTTTCCACACTCCATTGCCGCCCAAGCCGAGGTGCCGAACGCAGCAAGCTGCTATAGGGTACGCTCCGCAAGATCCAGCACCATGATCGCACACACCGCCTTCGATCTTATCTTCCGTAACGCCCTGTTGCGATCATCCGCCGCACCCGTCGATGTCGGCGTGAAGGACGGCCGCATCGCTGCGATCGAACCAAGGCTCGCCTGCGAGGCTGTCGAAGTCGATATCGGCGGCCGGCTGGCCCTGCCCGGCTTCGTAGACAGCCATATCCATCTCGACAAGGCCTGCCTGCTCGGCCGCTGCGGGCACAATCTCGGCAGCGTCTCGGAAGCCATCCGCGCCGTCGCCGGGATGAAGCGGGATTTCACCGTCGAGGACGTCTACACACGCGGCGCCAAAGTACTTGAACGTGCCATCGTGCATGGCACGACACGTATGCGCACCCATGTCGAGATCGATCCGCGCATCGGCTTGCGCGGCTTCGAGGGGGTCAAGGCGCTCAAGCGCGACTACGCCTGGGCGATCGACCTGTCGCTCTGCGTCTTCCCGCAGGAAGGCCTGACCAACGATCCCGGAGCTGAGGAGCTGCTGGTCCAGGCGCTGCGCGACGGCGGCCAAACGATCGGCGGCTGTCCCTACACGGACACCGATCCGAACGCCCATCTCGCGCGTGTCTTCGATCTTGCACAAGAATTCGACGTCGACGTCGATCTGCATCTCGATTTCGATCTCGATCCGTCCTGGTGGCACCTCGACGAGGTTTGCCGGCAGACCGAGCGCCGAAACTATCAGGGGCGCGTCGCGATCGGCCATGCCACGAAACTTTCGGCGTTGCCACCGGAGCGGCTGAAGGCCGCCACCGCACAGCTGGCGAAGGCCGGCGTTGCCGTCACGGTGCTGCCCGCAACCGATCTTTATCTGATGGGACGCGAAGCCACCCACAACGCGCCGCGCGGGCTGACTCTTGCCCACAAGCTCGTCGATAACGGCGTGCTCTGCTCGGTCGCTACCAACAACGTGCTCAATCCCTTCACGCCGTTCGGAGATGCCTCGCTGCTGCGCATGGCGAATTTCTACGCCAATGTCGCGCATGCATCGATCAGCGATTTCGACACCTGCCTCGACCTCGTGACCGAGCTGCCGGCGCGGCTGATGAACTTGAAAGACTACGGGATCGAGGTCGGAAAGCCCGCCGATCTCATCGTGCTCGACACACACGACAGCCGCTTCGCCATCGCGGAGCTGCCTGAAATCCTGATGGGGTTCAAGAGCGGCCGGAAGACCTTCGAGCGACATCAAGCCGCGCTGTTTCCGCCGTCCGAGTCAGGTAAGGTGCGGGTCGTCATCCCTCTCGCTTGATCTTGGCCAGGATGCGGTCCGCCTCGGTGCGCCAATCGGCACTGCGGGCAAACTCCTTTGTTCCCTTGGCGCCGAACAGACCTTCGTCGGCGAGGTCGGCCACCCAGGCCTGCCGTTCGGCCGTGCCTTGCGCGGACCACGGCGTCAGCCCCGCCTCGCGAACGGTCTCCGCGACCTCGCGCACCTCGTCGGCACGGCGGCGGCCGTGCTCAATCACGCGCTGGAAGAAATAGGCGCCCTGCTTCTCCCAGTCGATCGTGGGAAAGGTTTCTGCGAGAGAGGCCAATACCGCGTCCTCGACGCCGTACGCACGCGCGGTGGTGAAGCTTTCAATGACCATGGCCTCTAGGCCCTTGATCATGACGCTGCGGCACATCTTCACCGCGGATGATACGCCAAGCTGGTCGCTGGCAACCTTGGCCGAAAAACCGATCGCATTAAGAAGCGGCTCGAGCTCCCGCGCGCCGGGACCGCCGAGCAGCAGCGGCACCTTGATGCGATAGGGCGGCACAGACGTCATCACCGCCCCCTCGACATAACGTCCGCCGGCATCGTCGACCAGCACGGCGGCGCGTTGCTTGGCGCCGGGAGAGGCCGAGTTGAAATCGAGGAACCACGTGCCCTGGTTGATCGCCGCGGCGCAGGCCTCTGCCACCGGCACGGCCTGACTGGCAGTGACGGCGGAGACGACAAAATCGGATTTCGCGGTGAGCTCGGCATGAGACGCCGCCAGCGCCACGTCGAACTTCGCCGCATGATCCCTTAGCGGCGCGCCCTGCTCGCCACTGAGCTTGATGTCATAGGCTGCGACCTTGATGTCCTGCTGCCGCAGATCCTCGGCCAAGATCCTGCCGACCTCGCCATAGCCGACCAATCCTATCCGCCATCGCCTGGGATCCGACATCAGTTCAGTCCTCGTGTGGTCTCGTCAAAAAGCTCGTCGACCTCGAAGCGGCGCGAAATCAGCGCCTGTTGGAAGGCGTAGTCGACGATCAGCTCCAGTGGTTTCCTGTTGGCTTCGATGCCGAACGGCACGAGGTCGGGCGTTGCCGTGGGCCCTGCCTGCATCTTGTTCTGCTTGAGAAGATCATAAACATCTGCGACCACGTCGGGATACGATTTCGCGAGTTGCTCGGTCACGACCACGAGATGGTTGACGGGGACGACGCCGCGGCGGGCGTACCATCTCGCCGCCTCCGCAGCCGAATCGGGAAACAACGGTTTCAGGCGCGCATCGTTCGAGGTCTCGCCAAGGACGGCGTCGAGCTCACCGTCGATCAGCATTTGCAGGATCTTGCTGTCCTTCGGCGCGCGCTCGGTGGTGTCGACATATTCGGCGACATGCGGATCCTCGAACGTGACCCAGCGGATGTTGTCGAGATTGACGCCGTAGTCGTTGGCGAGGATGCCCCTGATCCAGGCGCCGGTCGTCGTCGTGAACGAACGGATGCCAACGCGCTTGCCTTCCAGGTCCCCCGGCCCGAGCGCTCCGCGCGCGGGATTATACAGCGCGTAAGCATGCTGGAAGCGGCCGAGCATGGTCGCCGGCAGCAGCACCAGCGGCTTGCCGTGCGCCTTCGCCATCAGATAAGTGACGATCGCCATCTCACAGACGTCGAACGCCTGCTCACGTACCATCGGCTTGAACGCGGTGTTGGTCGGCGTGTACTCGATGAATTCGAGATCGAAAAGGTCGGAGCGGAGCTCGCCGCGCTTCACCGCCTGGACATGCGGGTGATTGCCGAGCACGGCCCAAAGCTTGAGACGATCCATCGGCTTGCTCCGCTTCTCTTTTCTCGCTCAGACGTCCTCGGGATTGTCGACATAGACGAGTCCGGCCTTCGCCAGCGCCTCGCGCATGGTGTACATGTCGAGACCGAGCTCGCCCGACGCCAGCCGCTTGCGCTTGCCGTCTTCGTCGGCATTGCGCTTGTTTGCCTTCTCGGCGACTTCAGCGGCGTATCGCTTCGGCACCGCCACAACGCCATCGTCGTCGGCCACGATGATATCACCGGGTTCGACGTTGACCCCGGCACAGACCACGGGAACGTTGACCGAGCCGAGCGTCGCCTTGACTGTGCCCTTGGCCGAGATCGCGCGCGACCATACCGGGAAGTTCATCTCATGCAGCGCTTTGACGTCGCGGCAGCCGGCATCGATGATCAGGCCCTGCACGCCGCGCGCCCGAAGCGAGGTCGCGAGCAATTCGCCGAACATGCCGTCGGCATTGTCGGTGGTGCAACCGACGACCAGAATGTCGCCCTTCCTGCACTGCTCGACGGCGACATGGATCATCCAGTTGTCGCCGGGCTGTGCCAGCACAGTGACCGCGGGACCGGCAATCGCCGCGCCCGGCCAGACCGGCCGCAAATAGGGCTTCATCAACCCGATGCGGCCATAGGCCTCATGCACGGTCGAGACGCCGTACTCGGCCATTCCGGCGGGATCGGCCCGATTGATGTTGCGAACGACGACCGGCTTCATTTCAGGATCTCCTCGACGGTCGGGAACAGGCGATGATAGGCCTCGCCATAGGTCATGGGCACGCCGGTGTTGCGGCTGCCCTGGATGCCGCGGTTCAGCGCGACGCGCTCGTAATAGCCCCAGAGGTGCTTTTGCGCGGCGAGAATCTGGAACGCCTCGTATTTCTCCTTCCAGACCTCATCGATCTTGAGGATCAGGTTCGGCTTGAAGTTGCACATCTCCGGCTGGTGCGGCTCGAACAGGAACACAGGAGGTGCCGAGTATTTGTACTGCGCACCGGGCTTGTGGCCCATCGCCTGCGCGACCACGCGGGTCTCCTGCGCGAAATGCGCCGCGTTCGGGTGGTCGAAATTGTAGGGATCTTCCAGCGCGTGCGTCAGCACGAAGCTCGGATTGAGCTCGCGGTAGATGTCGACCATGCGGTCGAAATGCGCCTCGTTTAGCTTCAACGGATAATCACCGCAGTCGAAGAACTCGATCTCGGCGCCGAGCAGCTTGGCCGCCCGCTCCGCTTCATTCTTGCGCCCAGCCTTGACCGACTCCAATGTCGCCCCCGCCTCCTTCCAGGCGAACTGGCTCTCGCCGCGCTCGCCGAAGGACATGCAGACGATTTTCATGCGATAGCCCTTCTTCGCGTGCAGCGCGATGGCTCCTCCAGCGCGCCACACGAAGTCACCCGGATGTGCCGTGATTACGAGACCGGTCTTCATGGGACAAACTCCCCTCTTTCATTCGTAAGCATCATCGGCTGCCCGCGTCCTGCGGGAAGCCAATTCATCAGGCCGCGGCGACCGCGGGTTCCTCGCCATCGAGTACGCGCTTCAAGCGCTCGCCATCGAGCGCGCCTTCCCATTTGGCAATCGCAATCGTCGCCACCGCGTTCCCGATCAAATTGGTCGGCGTCAGTCCCTGCGACATCAGGCGGTGAATACCGAGCACCAGCGCAACGCTCGTCACCGGAATGGTACCGGTGGCCGACAGCGTCGCCGCCAGCACGACGAAGGCAGCGCCCGCGATTCCCGCCGCACCCTTGGACGTCACCAGCAGGATCAATAGCAACTCGACCTGCTCGGCCAGCCCGAGCGGCGTATTGGTCGCCTGCGCCAGGAACACCGAGGCCGCCGCCAGGTACAGGCAGGTGCCGTCGAGATTGAAGGAATAGCCGGTCGGGATCACCAGCCCGGCCACACTCTTCTCGCAGCCGGCTGTCTCCAGCTTGGTCAGCATCCGCGGCAGCACGGTTTCCGACGATGTTGTGGCGATGCAGATCAACAACTCTTCCCAGATATAGCGGATCAACTTGAGCAGGCTGAAGCCGCAGAGACGCGCGACCGGGCCGAGCGCCACGATGATGAAGATCACGCAGGTGAGATAGAAGCCACCCAACAGCTTGCCGAGCGAGGCCAGCGAGCCGACACCGAACTTTCCGACCGTAAACGCAATGGCACCGAACGCGCCGATCGGCGCCACCCACATCACGAAGCCAACGACGGCGAACACCATCTTGGCCGCGATGTCGATCAGATTGACCAGCGGCGCTCCGCGTTCGCCAAGCTGCACCAGCGCGAAGCCGCATAGTACCGAAATGAACAGGACCTGGAGGATGTTGCCCTCGGCGAAGGCGCCGACGAAGGTGGCGGGCACGATGTTCATCATGAACGGCACGAAGCCGATGGCGCCGGTCTGCTTGACGTAGGGCTCGATCGCGCTGGCGTTGATGCTGGCGGGATCGATGTTCATGCCGACGCCGGGCTTCAGCACGTTGACAGCGACAAGGCCGATCACCAGCGCGATCGTGGTCATGATCTCGAAATAGACGATCGCCTTAACCGCGACGCGGCCCACCCGCGCCATGTCGGCCATATGCGCGATGCCGTGCACGACGGTGCAGAAGATGATCGGCGCGATCAGCATCCGGATCGCCTTGATGAAGGCGTCGCCGAGCGGCTGCATCTTGGCGCCTGCCTCGGGACTGGCGATCCCAAGCACGATGCCGGCTGCCATGGCGATGAGCACCTGGATCCAGAGCTCCCTCCACCAGGCGCGGCCGCGCGGCTTGTCGATCGCTAGCTCCGTCATCGGTCGAACTCGAACAGGCGGGCCGGATTATCGACGAGGATCTTCTTCTGGAATTCAGGCTCCGGCGCGAACAGCGGGATCAAGTCGACGAGATCGCCGTCATTCGGCATCGCCTTGACGTTGGGATGCGGCCAATCGGTGCCCCAGATGACGCGATCGACCGCGGTCTCAACGATTTTGCGCGCAAACGGCACCGCATCCGTGAACGGCGGACCGGCCGAGGACACGCGCTCGGAGCCGCAGATCTTGACCCAGCACTTCTCGTCGCGCTGCATCAGCTCGATCAGGATCTTGAACGGAAGCTGATCGAGCCCTTCAGACGCCTTCACCCGCCCCATATGGTCGATCGTGTAGCTCAGCGGCAGCTTGGCCAGCATGTCGGCATATTCGGGCAGATCGATCGCGTCGAAATGCAGGTCGATGTGCCATCCGAGCGGCGCGACCATTGCGATGACGCGTTCGAACACGCCCTTGTCGGGCACGCCGCCGAGATGGCGAACGAAATTGAAGCGGCAGCCGCGAAAACCGCCTTCGTGCAGATCGCGAAGCCCGCGCTCGGTGATGGTGTCGTCGATGTTGGCGACTGCGCGGTAGGCGCCGTTGCTCTGCGCTATGGCGTCGAGCGCCACCGTATTGTCGGTGCCATGCACGCTGGCATTGACGATGACGGCGCGCTCCACGCCCAGCTTTGCGTGCAGCGCCCTGAAATCCTCGAGCGGCGCGTCAGGCGGCGTGTAGGAGCGATCCGGCGCATAGGGATATTTCGCGCCTGGCCCGAAGATGTGGCAATGCGCGTCGCAGGACAGTTTTGGCGGCTTGAATTTCGGCCTGCGCGTGTTCGGGTCGGGCGGCGGAATGGTGGGCGTGTACATCATCGTCATCAGCTGAACTTGAACAGACGTGCCGGATTGTCGACCAGCAGCTTCTGCCGGATCGCGCTGTCTGGCGCATAGAGGGGAATCAGGTCGACGATCTCGCCGTCATTCGGCATGGTCTTGACGTTGGGGTGCGGCCAGTCCGTGCCCCAGATAACGCGATCTCGCGCGTTGTCGATCAGCGTCTTGGCAAACGGCACTGCGTCATGGAACGGCTTGCCAACAGCAGAAGCGCGCTCGAGCCCCGTGATCTTGACCCAGCACTTCTCGTCCTTCTTTTGAAGATCGAGCAATGCGGTGAAGCCGGGGTCTTCGAACCCCTTCCCTGCCTGCACCGTGCCCATGTGGTCGATCACATAGCGCGTCGGCAGCGCGGAGAGAATGGGCGCGAATTCGGCGATCGTGCCGGGCTCGAAATAGACATCGATGTGCCAGTCCAGCTCGGCGACGCGGTGCACGATGCGCTGGAATTTGGTCATGTCGCCGACGCCGCCGAGACGTTTGAGAAAGGCGAAGCGGCAGCCGCAGATGCCGCCCTTGTCCAGCGCCGCCAGCTCCTTCTCGGTCATCTCGTCGTTGACGTTCGCGATGCCCTTATAGGCGCCCTCACTCCGCGCGATCGCATCGGTTACGACGCGATTGTCGGTGCCGTGCACGGTAGCGTTGACGATCACGCAGCGCTCGACGCCGATCCTCTCGTGCACGCTACGGAACGCCTCCAGCGGCGCGTCAGCCGTGTTGTAGGGCCGGCTCGAAGAGAAGGGATAATGCGCCGCCGGGCCGAAGATATGAGTATGGCTGTCGCAGGATTTCGGCGGCAGCTTGAACGAAGGCGTCTTTGGATTGGGATCCGGCGGCTCGATCGTCGGAATCGCTTTTGGCTCGACCGCCTGCGCACGCAGGTCCGTCGCCAACGCTGTGCCGGCCACCCCGGTCAAAAGATGCAGGCACTCCCGCCTATTCATTACCTCACCCCGTCACATGGACCGCTTGCGAGCGAAAACGCTGACGCGCTCCCCTCGACGGTTTCTTTCAAGTCTTGGTGGTCGCAACCGTGCGCCGGCGCGTCGGCGCGGCTTGATCGAGCGCCGGCGCCTGGAACGCGGCGACGGTTGCCTGCACCAACTGCTCGATGGCATTGGCGGGATCGCCGCCATCGGCCTCGCCGCGAGACAGGCGCGACACGCGCTCCGGCGTCACCAGCGAATAATAGAGCGCGCCGAGCAGGAAGTGGCTGCGCCAGACGATGTCGGTGCGCGGAACGTGCGGCAGACTGTCGTGGATGGCATCGATGAAGGCGTGGCTGGTGTCGTCAAAAGTCTGCGCGATGATTTTCCGCGCGACCTCGTTGCCTTCCGCCGACATCACCGCGCGAAGCCGCGTGAAGCGCGCCCCACCGCCGGCAAGATCGCTGCCCGAGGTGAAAGCCGGCACCACATAGGCTCGCACGATCGCTTCCAGCCGGTCTTGGAGATCGCGCACGCGCCTGGCGGCGGTGAGAAGCTCCGAGCGGCGAAGGTTCATCGGCCCGCAATGGCGCCGATAGATCTCCAGCAACAGGCCGTCCTTGGTCTTGAAGTGATAGGTGACGCTGCCGGGATTGGCGCCGGCGGCTTGCGCGATGTCGCGCACCGACACCGCGTTGAAGCCATTGGTCGCGAACAACTCTTCGGCCGCGGCGAGGATCGCCTCGCGCATGTTCGGCTTGCGGGTCGTTTCCTTGTTGGTGAGCTTGCGTATCATGTGATTTGTACTATCGTACAAAAGATCAGGTCTCGTCAACAAAAACCATTGGCAGCGTCCGAAGCGGCTTGGAATTCGCCGCACGGACTCGAATGCCCTCAGGAGTGCCGAAAAATGCTGGGTTCGAACAAGAAGATCGGCGGCTTGTTGCTTGGTGCCGGTCTGCTGCTGGCAGGAGGCACCGCGCAGGCCGACAATTATCCGAGCAAGCCGGTTCACATTCTCGTCCCCTACGCGGCCGGCGGCGCGGTCGATGTGCTCGCACGTACGTTGGGCCAGGCCCTGGCGAAGAGCTGGGGCCAGCAGCCCGTGATCGACAATCGTCCCGGCGCCGGCGGCATCGTGGCCTCGCAGGCGCTGACGCAGGCCGCGCCAGACGGCGACACGCTGATCCTGGTCGCGAGCGGCCATCCGCTGAACCAGTTCATCTATCCGAGCGTGCACTACGACACCTTCAAGGATTTTACCGCCATCACCGAAGTCGCGTCGTCGCCGCTTGCGATCGTGGTGGCCAAGGACAGTGCTTATAAAACCCTCGGCGATCTCCTGGCCGCCGCGAAGAAGGAGCCAGACAAGCTCTCCTACGGCATGTCCGGCAACGGCAGTTCGGCGCATCTCGCGGGCGAGTTGCTGAAATACATGTCCGGCACCAGGATCGTCGCGATTCCCTACAAGGGCGGCGCACCGGCGCTGACCGCCGTGATCGCCGGCGAGATCCCGCTCAGCATCAATCCGCTCGCGGAGGCGATCGGTCAGCTCGAAGGCGGCCCGGTGCGCTGAAGGATCCGAATGTGCTCTCGACGCTCGGCAGGATCGGTGCCGCGCCGCTCGGCTCGTCCGCCAAGGACTTTGATGCCTACATGCACGCCGAGGCCACCAAATGGGAGCCGATGCTGAAGGCTGCCGACATCCGCGCGCAGTAAGGCGGACTCGTCGCGTGTCCGATCAGATGCCGGGCGCGGCGCCAAACCCAAAGCCGGATCACCACATAGGTCGAGGCGATGTCCTCCATGCATCCGTGTCCCCGCATTGCGTTGGCGTCCGCGCTCAACGCGTTCACAGCGGCTTCGCTCCCCTCAGTGCAATGCACCATCCTTCTGGTGCAATCGCCGCCGAACTGCGCTATTTCTGGGCATTATGACTCGACGTACCGGCAGCGCCGACCTTCCTCTTCACAACGGCCGGGTTCCACCCTGGCTGGCGAGCCGGATGGCCTCGCTCGGGGCGATCGTCACGCAGGCGATCGTGCATCACTACGGACGCGACGCGTTCCTCCAGCGGCTGTCGCATCCGTTCTGGTTCCAGTCGTTCGGCGCTGTGATGGGGATGGACTGGCACTCCTCCGGCATCACGACATCGGTCATCGGCGCGCTGAAGCGGGGGCTCGGTCCGCTCCAGAACGAGCTTGGAATCTACGTCTGCGGAGGGCGCGGCCAGCACTCGCGCAAGACACCGGAGGAATTGACGCAACTCGGCGACCGCGTCGGCTTCGACGGCGCGAAGCTCACCCGCGCCAGCCGCCTTGTGGCAAAGGTCGACAGCGCAGCGGTGCAGGACGGTTTTGATCTTTACCTGCATGGCTTCTTCGTCACCGCCGATGCCAAATGGGCAGTGGTGCAGCAGGGCATGAATGGCGACAAGCGGCAGGCCCGCCGCTATCATTGGCATTCCGAGGCGCTGACGAGTTTTGTCGACACGCCGCACAGCGCGATCGACGGCCCCGAGCAGGGCGAGATCGTCAACCTCACCGACCACCGCGCCGACGTCTCGCGGACGGCCCAGCTAGAACTGTTGTCCGGGCTCGGCCCGGACCGCATCATCACCGAATTTGTACGGCTGAACGGGACAGAGCCCGCGCAAGCCATGCTGCCGCACCTGATCATGCCTGCCCATCACGACGTGCGGCCGAAGGATGTATTTGCGCGGCGCCTGCACGGCACGCTCGCCGCGGCGGCTGAGCGCGGCCCGGTCGACTTTCCGGAACTGCTGCTCACGCCCGGCGTCGGCGCACGCACCGTGCGCTCGCTCGCCATGGTCGCCGAAGTCGTGCATGGCGCGCCCTATCGCTTTGCGGATCCCGCACGCTTCTCGCTGGCGCACGGCGGCAAAGACCGACATCCCTACCCCGTTCCGATCAAGGTCTATGACGAGACCATCCGCGTCTTGAAGGACGCAATCCAGAGCGCAAAGCTCGGGCGCGAGGAGGAGATGCAAGCGATCAGGCGGCTCGACGATCAGGCGCGGCGGCTGGAACGCAGCGCGCACGGTCCGTCGGTCGAGTCCTACATCGCCGGCGAACGCGCTGCCTCGCCCGATCTCGACGGCCGCTCCGTGTTCGGCTGGGAGCGCGATCTCGCGCCAACAAAAAAGCGCACCGGCTGAACACCGGTCCGCGAGTTGGTCGGGAGGAACAGCTCTCAGGTCTCGTCGCCTTCATTATCCTCGCGCAAGATCCGGTTGGCCGAGTGATCCTGGTATTGCTCGGTCTGGATGGACTTCCCGTCCATGCCGCGAATATCCGAATGTTGGGCCTTATCTCGGTTGGACAGCACCATGTTGTCGCCGATCTTCTCCTTTGGGACTTCGGCGAAGGCGCCGGTGCCATCGCCCTTGCCGTGCATGCCGGATCTGAAATGCGTCTTGCTGCCATGCCCACCTGGCATCGGTCTCTCCTCTTGCGCTATCACCCCGAAAGTCAGTGCTTCTGTTGCGGCGGCGTTGGCTTCGGCCGCATGTGGCCACTCTGGCCAGCACGGTTATGCTTGTTGTGGTCGCTTTCCTGGTTGAGGCCACCGCGGCTCACGGGGAATTCGCTATGCCGCGCCTCGCTTCGCGCGTGGCGTGCGCGGTGTTCCTCGGGATTGCGGCCCAGCGCTCGGTCTAGCTCTCGCGCATCGGGAACATCCGGTTTGCGCTCGAGGATGCGCACCTGCTGTTCGTGTGTTTTCTTGCCTTGCATTTATGGCCTCCGCCCTCGTCGTGGGGCGCCGCTGTGTGCGACGTCTTTGTCGATGCCGCCGGCGAAGTTTACGTCGTTCTCGGAGTCGCCTTCGATCGTGTTCTCCCCGAGCGCATCCTCGACATCATCGGGCGACGCACCCGCCATGTTCGCTCCCTTTGATCCGCCGATCAGCGGATTGTCCCGGAGATCCTTGCTTGTCGGCGTATACAGTTTTGGCTGTTTGCTGCTCATGGTCAGATTACCCTCCGCCCTTATCTGTGGCGTCGTGCCTGTGATGGGAGTCGCGTTCGCCTCCGCCGCCGGAAACGCGGCTATGCCTTCGCTGCGGATCATCGGCAGGCGGCTTCTTGACTTCCAACGGCGCCTTGGCGTTCTCGTGGGACGCGCCCGGCCCGCCCTGACGAATGCTGTTGGGTGTCTTGGTGGATGTCGACATAAGGCCCTCCTCAGCGGTCTTGCTGGTAGCCCTGATTGGTGGTGTTCTGCTTGATGTTGCCCTGCTGACCCTGCTGATCCGGATTCTGCACGCGTTGCTGGCCGTGTGGCGCCTGGTCCGCGGACATCTGCTTGTCGTCGCCGGTTCCCTTTGGGCTCTGATTTTGAGGGGGAACAGGTGGCTTCTTACTGGTCATGATCCTGTCTCCTGCAAAGACGAAGCGAGCGAAAAGAAACTCGTCGCTGCTTCAAGGTCTTGATGACAACAGGAAGCGCCGTAGACCGTTCCCGGCTGGCCCGCTCAGGGACAATTTTCCGAAGGAGCGCCCACGTCAGTTCGCCGCATTAAGGGAACGGCCGGCCTCTTGTGTTGGCACGTCGTTTCCTGTGTTCCACGACCAGCCGCCACGACTGGAAGCTGCCGGATCGCGCGCAGGCCCGGGCGCCTGCGCCATCGGACCTGCATGGGATCGACGGCCAGGCCGAGTTCAGGCCATCGTACGAAGAGCGCCTCGAGCGCGCAGGCGGCTTCGATCCGCGCGAGCTGATGACCAAGGCAGAAATGGATGCCCGTGCCAAACGAGATGTGCCGATTTGGCTTTCGCGCCAGATCAAGCTGCTCGGGCTGGTCGTGGATCGTCGGATCGATGTTCGCGGCAGCGAGCATGACCATGATGCGGTCGCCTTTCTTCAGCGGCACGCCCTCGATCTCGACGTCCCGTCGGACATAGCGCGGCTTGGAGAACTGCACCGGCGAGACGAAGCGCAGGAACTCCTCGACGGCGAGACCGACACGGCTCCAGTCCTGTTCCAGCCAATCGCGCAGACCAGGATTTTTGAGGAGTTCGTAGACCGAACCGCTGATGAGATGCGTGGTGGTTTCCGAGCCCGCGGCGAGCAGCAGAAATACCATCGACACCATTTCGTCCCGCGTGATCTGGCCGCCTTCGCGTTCGACCTGGACCAGTTCGGCGATCAGGCCTTCACCGCCCCGCGCGCGAGCAATCCGCAACTGCTCTTCGAGATAGTCTCGCATCCTTCGGAATGCGAACAGCAGTCGAAAGAAGCTCAATACGTTCGTCAACGACGACATTGCATTGGCCCAGGCGATGAACCTCGGGCGATCCGCCGCCGGCAGCCCCAGGAGTTCGGAGATCACCGACAGCGGCAGGATGCGCGCATAGCGCTGGACGAGATCGGCCGGGCTGCCGTCCGCAAACAGGTCGGCCGCAAGATCATCGGCAATGGCGCGAATACGCGGCTGCATGTCCATAATCGCACGACGGCGAAAGGCCTCGTCCACGATGCTGCGGAGCCGGTTATGATCCGGCTCGTCCATGGTCAGCATATTGTTGGCGATGGTGGTGACGAGTTTTGGCATCCACCAGCGCAGCCCCGCGACTTCACCATCCTGCTTGCGCAGCGTGAACGTCGCGCCGTCCTTCAGCACCTGCGCCGCCGCGTCATGCGTGGTGGTGACCCAGACGTCGCCGACCAGGGGAAAGCGTGTTGCGACCCCGGGGCCGGACGCCCGCAGCGTCGCAATGGCCTTGGACGGATCGCGAAAGAAGGCCTCACTGGTAAAGTCGATACGCGCTGTCACGGATCACCGGCGTGGTTGGTCGCGCACCAACCAGATGGTAAGCGTTGAGCAACGCGCAAGAGCCGGAACCTGCCTTGTCCAGCGGCGGAAAGAACCGAGACGAACTATCCACGCCCCGGTGAGCGCTGGCCGGTCTTGCGCTGCTGCTGGCTGGTATAGGCGTCCCAATGGCTCCAGCTGCCATTGCTGAGACTTTGCAGATCGGTGCCGAGCGGACGGCGTGTCCGCTTGTCATGGTCGGCGATCGAACGCTCCGACTGCGCGATCTTGCGCTTGAGTTCCCCGATTGCCTTCTGGACCCGGCCATCGCGTTTCGAGGAGGCGATCTCACCCATCATGAAGCGCGCTGTCTCGAGCGCCTTCAACTCGGCACGGTTCTTCTTCAACTGGACCCGGTGCCAGGCGATGTTGCTGTCGCTGTCCGCAACCATGTGGGAACTCCGCTGATTCGCACCCACATAGTATCGCGCGCCGAATCGGCACCGCAACGCCCGCGCGACGACGAAAATGCGGCCTTATTGCGCAGAGGGGATGGCCCGGACCGGTAGCGCCGCCTTAGTAGCGGGGCCCTCGCATAAACTGTGAAGCGGTTTTTCCGAATAGATCATGCCCTTACAGGGAGCCCGCGTTCAGCGCTCGGCGAACGCTTTTTCGACCACGAACTGGGCCGGCTCGCCATGGTTGCCCTCGACGAAGCCGCGCTCGGTCAGCAGCACGCGGGTGTCCGCAACCAGCGCCGGGCTGCCGCAGATCATGATGCGGTCGCGGACCGCTTCCAGCAACGGCAGGCCGATATCGGCGAAGAGTTTGCCGGAGGTGATGAGGTCGGTGATGCGGCCGCGGTTGCGGAAGGGATCGCGGGTCACAGTTGGATAGTAGATGAGCTGGTTGCGGATGTGGTCGCCGAGCAATTCGTCCTTCGGCAGCGTCTCGGTGATCATCTCGCCGTAGGCGAGCTCCTTGACGTGCCGGCAGCCGTGCAGCAGCACGACCTTCTCAAAACGCTCATAGGTCTCGGGATCCTTGATCACGCTGAGGAACGGCGCGAGCCCCGTTCCGGTGCCGATCAAATAGAGGTTGCGCCCCTCTTCCAGATTGTCGATCACGAGCGTACCGGTCGCCTTGCGGCTGACGATGATCTCGTCGCCTTGCTTCAGGTGCTGGAGCCGCGATGTCAGCGGGCCGTCCGGCACCTTGATCGAAAAGAACTCCAGCGTGTCCTCATAGTTGGCGCTGGCGACGCTGTAGGCCCGCAGCAGCGCCTTCTCGCCGACCTTGAGCCCGATCATGGTGAATTCGCCGTTGCGGAAGCGGAAGGTCGGACTGCGGGTGGTCTTGAAGCTGAACAGCGTGTCGGTCCAGTGGTGGACGCTCAAAACGCTTTCCTGGTTGAAATTGCTCATCTCACCCTTCCGTGTCGCTTCTGTGCGGTCCGAGGCGGTTCAGCTATGCGTCGTTTGTACACGATCATTCGTATACTAATGAATAATCCGACTTGATCCGGCGGTCAAGGCTGCCCCAAGATCGACAGCGTTGCAGTTAAGGACAAGGACCCATTCCATGGCGCATGACACACCCCAGGCCACCGGACCCTCGAAGCTCGTGATCCGCAATATCGGCCTGATCCTGTCCGGCGCGCTGGAAAAGCCGATCCTGGACGGCGACACCATCGTCGCCGAGAACGGCAAGATCGCCGCGATCGGCCGCTTCAAGGATCTGGACACGGAGGGCGCGACCACCATCGTCGATGCCAACGGCACGACCGTTGCGCCGGGCCTGATCGACAGCCACGTCCACCCCGTCGCCGGCGACTGGACCCCGCGGCAGAACCAGACCAACTGGATCGACAGCTATCTCCACGGCGGCGTCACCACCATGATCTCGGCCGGCGAGGTGCACATGCCCGGCCGCCCCCGCGACGTCGTGGGCCTGAAGGCCATGGCGATCTTCGCGCAGCGCGCGTTCTGGACGCTGCGGCCCGGCGGCGTGAAGGTTCATGCCGGGGCGCCCGTGATTGAATGCGAGATGGTCGAAGAGGATTTCAAGGAATTGGCCGCAGCCGGCGTCAAGCTGCTCGGCGAGGTCGGCCTCGGCGGCGTCAAGGATGGCCCGACCGCGCGAAAAATGGTCGGCTGGGCGCGCAAATACGGCATCCAGAGCACGATCCACACCGGCGGCCCCTCGATCCCCGGCTCCGGCCTGATCGACAAGGACGTGGTGCTGGAGGCCGACACCGACGTGGTCGGGCACATCAATGGCGGCCACACTGCGCTGCCCGACGACCAGATCCGATGCATCTGCGAGGGTTGCAAGCGCGGCCTCGAGCTCGTTCACAACGGCAACGAACGCTCCGCCCTGTTCACGCTGCGCACCGCGCGCGAGATGGGCGATCTGCACCGCGTCATCCTCGGCACCGACGCGCCGGCCGGCTCCGGCGTGCAGCCGCTCGGCATCTTGCGCATGGTCTCGATGCTGTCCTCGCTCGGCGAGCTGCCGGCCGAGCTCGCCTTTTGTCTTGCCACCGGCAACACCGCGCGGATGCGCGAACTCGATTGCGGCCTGATCGAGGTCGGCCGCTCCGCCGACTTCGTCCTGATGGACAAGGCACAGCACTCACCCGGCAAGAATATCCTTGAGAGCGTACAGCTCGGCGATCTGCCCGGCATCGGCATGACCATCATCGACGGCATTGTCCGCACCCAGCGCAGCCGCAACACGCCCCCGGCGGGCAAGGTGCCGGAGGTGGTGGCGAAGTAAGCTCTCCTCGCGTGATTCGTCATCCTGAGGCGCGAGTGCGCGGCGCACACGCGCCACGTGCGAGCCTCGAAGGATGAACGGCCGAGACGATGCAGTCGGGCCGTCGCCCTTCGAGGGCCGCTGAAGAAGCGGCCACCTCAGGGTGGACGGTGATACCGCTGTATTCACCGCAGCTTGTTCAACAGCGCCATCAGCGTCTCGCGCTCTTTGGCGTCGAGGGGCGCCAGCGTCTCGCGGGTGATGGCCAGCGCATTCGGCGAGACCTTCTCCGCAAGCTGCTGGCCGGCGCGCGTCAGGCTCACCAAAAGCCGCCGACCATCTTCGGGATCCTGGCTCGTCTCGGTCAGACCACGCGCCGTCAGCCGGTCGATCACGCCCTTGATCGTCGCGACGTCCATCGCCGTCAACCGCCCGAGCTGGTTCTGCGAGCACGGTCCGGTCTCGGCGAGCTTCGACAGCGCCGCCCATTGCGTCGGCGTGATGTTGGTGCCGATGTCGCGGGCGAAGATCGAGCTGTGGCGTTGCCAGACCTGGCGCAGGATGAAGCCGACCTGTTCGTCGAGCACGTAGGAGGGCTTCGCCTGCTTGACGCTTTTCTTCACCGCAACGCTTCTTGCCATCGACTACCCGTCCTCCTCACAACGACAGATGCGCATCGCGGATATCCGGGCGCGCGTCGAGCTCGGCCATGGTGCCGCCGAAGCAGATGCGGCCGCGCTCGATGATATAGGCGCGGTCAGAGATCAAGCGCGCAAAGTGCAAATTCTGCTCGGAGACGACGATGCTGACGCCCTCCTTCTTCATGGTCAGGATGGCATCGACCATCTGCTCCACGATCTTCGGTGACAGCCCCTCCGACGGCTCGTCGAGCAGCACCAGCGACGGGTTGCCCATCAGCGTGCGCGCGATGGTCAGCATCTGCTGCTCGCCGCCGCTCATGCGGCCGCCCGGGCGGTTGCGCATCTCAGCCAAATTCGGAAACAAGGTGAACAGCTTTTCGCGGGTCCAGGATGGTGCGTTCGGACGCTTCGGCTGGCGGCCGACCTCCAGGTTCTCCTCGACCGTAAGATCGGTGAAGATGCGTCGCTCTTCCGGCACATAGCCGAGACCGCCGCGGACGATCTCATGCGTCGGCCGCACCGAGACGTCCTTGCCCTCGAACACGATGCGGCCGGAGCGCTGCGCCACGAGGCCGACGATCGAGCGGAACGTCGTCGACTTGCCGGCGCCGTTGCGCCCGAGCAGCGCAACCACCTCGCCTTCGCCGACCTCGAAGCCGATATCGAACAGGATATGCGCCGGACCGTAATGGCTGTTGAGCGCCTCGACCGTCAGCTTCATGCCGAAGCTCCCTCGCGATGGCGGGAATCGTAGACGAGGCCTTCGCCGAGATAGACCGCCTGCACCTGCGGATTGCCGCGCACCTCGGCCGGCGAGCCCTCGGCGATCAGCGTGCCGCGGTTGAGCACGAGGATGCGGTCGGCATGCTCGAACACCACGTCCATGTCGTGCTCGGTGAAGAGCACGCCGATCGACTTTTCCCGCGCGATCTGCGCGGTCAGACGCATCAGGTCGACGCGCTCGCGCGGCGCCATGCCGGCGGTCGGCTCATCCATCAGCAGCAGTTTCGGCTGGTTGGCGAGCGCCACCGCAAGCTCGAGCCGCTTGAGGTCGCCATAAGCGAGCTCGCCGCACGGACGATCCGCGTAGCCGCCCATGCCGACCAGCTCAAGCAGACGGCCGGCCTCGCTGCGGTCGAAATTCGGCGCCGAGCCCCAGATATTGAATAATTGCTTTCCGTGCGATATCAGCGCGACCTGCACGTTCTCCCGCACCGTCATGGTTGCGAACGTCGCGGTGATCTGGAACGTGCGCCCCACCCCCATCCGCCAGATCTCGCGCGGCTTCTTGCCCGTAGTGTCCTCGCCGAGAAGACGGACATGCCCCGTGTCCGGCCTGTTCTGACCGTTGAGCATGTCGAAGCAGGTGCTTTTTCCCGCACCGTTCGGACCGATCAGCGCCAAAATTTCGCCCGCGCGCAGCGAGAACGAGACGCCGCGCACGGCATGGATGCCGCCGTAGGATTTACTCAGGCCTTCGACCGCGAGAAGTGGGGGGGCGACGCTCATTCGGCGGACCCGATCGGCTTGGCAAGCAGGGTTGCCCCCGGCGGCGACGTGCTCTTGCGCCGTTGCGCAAGCATCTCCAGCATGCCGACGATTCCCTTGGGGAAGACGACCACGATCAGCACGATGAAGCCGCCGAGCACCAGTTTCGACAGATCGGTCTGGCTGACCAGCCAGATATTGAGCGCCTTGTAGACGATCGCCCCGATCACCCCGCCCGACACCGTCTCGACGCCGCCGAGCAGCACCATGACCAGCGCGTCGACCGAGAGCGAGATGCCGAGATTGTCGGGAAAGACGCTGCCCTTCAGGTAGGCGAACAGCGCGCCACCGATTCCGGCTGTCGTTCCTGCGATCACGAATGCCGTCCACTGCATGCGCTTGACGTTGACGCCAATGGCTTCGCTGCGCAGCGCAGAATCCCGCGTTGCGCGCAAGCCGTAGCCGAACGGAGAGAACACCGCCATGCGCAGCGCGACCGTCACCAGGGCGGCGACACCGAGCGCCAGCCAATAGAAATGCGACGGGCTCGCGGCCCATTTCTCCGGCCACACGCCCAAAATGCCGTTGTCGCCGCCGGTCACGCTCACCCATTGGAACGCGATCGACCAGACGATCTGCGCAAAGGCGAGCGTCAGCATCGCAAAGTAGACGCCCGAGAGCTGCACGGCGAAGAAGCCGAACGCGGCGGCGCCCATGCAGCCAAGCAACGGCCCGAGCAAGAGGCACACGATCATCGGCAAGCCCGCCATCTTGGCAAGGAAGGCGACGCCATAGGCGCCGAGGCCGAAATAGGCGGCGTGGCCAAAGGACGCGAGCCCGCCGACCGCCATCAGGAAATGCAGGCTGACGGCGAAGATCACGAAGATCGCGATCTCCGAGCCGACCGTCAGCGCATAATTGCCGGCGAAGAGCGGCAGCGTCGCGGCGATGACGAGTGCTGCAAGCGCAGCCAGCCGCTGGTTCGACGTCAGCGGCCGCCACGGATTGACGGTCAGGCCCGGCGTCTTGCGGGCGGGCGCCTCGGGCCTGCCGAACAGGCCCCAGGGCCGCACGATCAGCACCACTGCCATCACCAGGAAGACCAGGATGATGGAGATTTTCGGAAAGATCAGGATGCCGAAGGCGTTGAGCTCGGACACCAGCACCGCCGCAACGAAGGCGCCGATGATGCTGCCGAGTCCGCCGATCACGACGACGACGAAGACCTCGACGATGATGCGCAGGTCCATCGCGTGATGCACGGCATCGCGCGGGATCTGGAGCGCGCCGCCGAGCGCGGCCAGGAATACGCCGACCGCAAACACGCTCGTGAACAGCCATTTCTGATTGACGCCGAGCGCCGCCACCATGTCGCGGTCCTGGGTCGCTGCGCGCACCAGCACGCCCCAGCGCGTGCGCTGAAACAAGAGCCAGAGAATGCCGAGCACGACCGGCCCGAGCACGATCAGGAACAAATCGTAGCTCGGGATGTTCTGGCCGAAGAAATCGACGGCACCCTTGAAGCCCGGGGCGCGGCGGCCGACGAGATCATCAGGCCCCCAGATCAGGACCACGAGATCCTCGACCATCAGGGTCAGACCGAAAGTCGCGAGCAGCTGGAACAGCTCGGGGGCGTGATAGATGCGGCGGAGCAACACCATCTCGACGATGACGCCGATCAGCGCCACGGCAAACGCGGCGGCAACAATACTGCCCCAGAAGCCGAACGTCCCCGAAAAACGCTCCGTCAGGGTAAAGGCGACGTAGGCGCCAATCATATAGAAGGCACCGTGCGCGAAATTCACGATCCGCGTCACGCCGAAAATGATCGACAGGCCCGACGCCACCAGGAACAGCGACGCGGCACTGGCGAGACCGGTCAGAAACTGTACGACATAAAAGGCCATCGGCGGTCCGGTTAGGTAGGTCGGTAAGGGGCTTCATCCTTCGAGACGGCGCTGCGCGCCTCCTCAGGATGAGGTCCGGGATCCTCATGGTGAGGAGCGCGGCAACGCCGCGCGTCTCGAACCATGAGGCCCCGGGTCTCTTGCATCAATCCTTCGGACGCAGCTTCTCGACCTCGGCGTCGCTTGGCAAATAGTCCGAGCCCTTCTTGTAAGAAGAGTCCACCATCACGCCCTTGCCGTCCTTCAGTGCGGTCTTGCCGACATAGGCGCCGAGCGTCGACTGGTGATCGATCTTGCGGAAGGTGATCTCGCCCAGCGGCGACGACATCGACAGCCCTTCCGCCGCGGCAATCAGCTTCTCCGGATCGGTGGAGCCGGCCTTCGCCAGAATCGCCGCCGCCGACTTGATGGTCTGGTAGCCGACGATCGAGCCAAGACGCGGATAGTCGTTGTACTTGGCCTGATAGGCCTTCAGGAACGCATCATGCTCGGGCGTCTTGATCGAGTACCAGGGATAGCCGGTGACGATCCAGCCTTCCGGCGTCTCCTCCTTGAGCGGATCGAGATATTCGGGCTCGCCGGTCAGGAACGAGACGACCTCACGTCCCTTGAACAGGCCGCGGGTGTTGCCTTCGCGCACGAGCTTGACGAGGTCGGCGCCGAAGGTGACGTTGAGGATCGCTTGGGGATTGGCCGCGGCAACAGCCTGCACCACGGGGCCTGCGTCGATCTTGCCCTGCGGCGGCCACTGCTCGTCGACCCACTGGATGTCAGGCCGTTTTTCCGACATCAGCTTCTTGAACACCGCGACGGCGGACTGGCCGTATTCATAGTTCGGCGCGATCGTCGCCCAGCGCTTGGCCGGCAGCTTGCTGGCGGCTTCCACCAGCATCGCCGCCTGCATGTAGTTCGAGGGACGCAGGCGGAATGTGTATTTGTTGCCCTTCGACCAGGTGACGGCGTCCGTCAGCGGCTCGGCCGCGAGAAAGAACACCTTCTTCTGGTTGGCGAAGTCGCTGACGGCAAGACCGATGTTCGAGAGGAACGTGCCCGTGAGCATCGCCACGCCCTCGCTCGAGACCAGCTCGTTGGCCGCGGTCTGCGCATCGGCCGGTTTGCCGCCGTCGTCCTTGGAGACGACGACGAGCTTCTTGCCGTTGATGCCGCCGGCCGCGTTGATCTCCTCGACCGCGAGCTGCCATCCCTTGCGATAGGGCTCGGTGAAGGCCGGCAGCAGCGAATAGCTGTTGATCTCGCCGATCTTGATCTCCTGCGCCAAGGCCGAATGAGCCATGCCGCCCGCCAGAAGCGCGAAGGCCGCGCCGACAAAATAGTTTCTTGCTCGCATCCCAACCTCCAGTTTTGAATTTCACTGTTCCAGACCGTCGCTATCTCAGACCGTCTTCGCCCTTGATCTCCGCAACCGTGAGCCCGCCGACGCGCGGCAGCGGACGGCCGCTGTCGGTGACGGCGACCGCAACCATGATCTCGTTGGCGCGCGGGGCGTCATTGATCTGTACTTCCATGCCATCGAAATGACTACGCACGAAGGCTGCGTCCTTGTGACCAAGCGGAATGTCGAGCGTCGTACCGGGCCCGCTGCGCTTCTTCGAGGAGGGGATCAGCGCCGCGCCCTTGGTCAGCACCTTCCGCACCGGCGCGCCCATTTTGGGGTGAAGAATCGCGGCCGCATGTTCCAGCTCGCCATTCTCGCCAACGGCCGCCGCCTTGCCATAGCTCTGCACCTTCGAGCCCTCGATGCCGAGTGCGGCCACCGCGCGTTTGGACAGGAGATCCCCGAGCTCCTCGCCGATCGCGATCAGCGCCGCGAGATCTTCGACATACTTTCCGGCAAAGGGATTCTCGATGACGGCGATGGCCGCGGCGCGACGGGTCGGCGGCGACACGGGCCTGCCCATCTCCATCTGCGTCTCTTCGACGACGGTGACGATCTTGCGGATGATCGCGCTCATGACTGCCTCCCCGGCTCGCTTTCCTGCTCAGGCATGAACCGCGTTCTCCAGCACGGGCGGGCGCGATCGTTGCCGTTCAATATCTCTGGTCCCGATGACAAGCATATCACCACAAAGCCGCAACACGGCACCCTCGATCAGCCCGCGATCGAACAATTGCCGTGCACATTCCACGCCAGATTCCAGCGCCGCTGCGATTTCGGCCCGCGACAATTCACCGACTTCGCGGGTCACGAGACGCGCGCCGAGATCGCTGTCAGGCTGAAGCTCATTGGCCGGCCGCCGGACGACGGCGGGATGTCCGGGCAGATCGACAGCGTTGGCGATAACCGTCGCAGCCGCATCGGCCTGCGACGCGGTCGCCGCGAGCACCGTCACGGCGTCGGCAATTCCGAGCGAAAAACTGCGGCCGTGGCGACCACTGGTGGCGATCCCTCGTACGGCATCTTTCGCATCGATCCTCATCGTCTGCATCACGCCATCGCGATCGGGCCGGTCCATCAGGCCCACCGAAAAACGCTCGCCCTCGCCTAGATAGAGAGCAATATCGCCGCCATTGTTGACATAGGCCTGATCGAGCGATGCGGCGTTCAGCATCGCCCCCAGGACTTCCTCGGCGACGCTGCCGGCCACCGCCGCCATCGGCGTGATGAAGCAATCGGCAGCATAGGGCGCGACGGCGGTATACATGCGGCGCGCAACAACACCGTTCAGCGCGCACTTTCCACGTTGCGCCGCCTTACGAAGTTCCGGCAACTCCACGCAAAGCTCGTCGAGCAATCCGGTGAACCGCCGGGCCGCCGCCTCATAAGCCGCCCGGACCCCACCGGCGTCTCCCCTCGCCTCCACGATCAGATCGATCGGACCATCCTGCAAATGCAGCCGCCGGCCATCAGACAGCAATGCGATTTGCGGGAGCCTTGTCATGCCGGGCGCCCCGGAATCGGGTTCTGCCAGGGCAATTGGCGGACATCATCGCCGCTCCTCACCTCGGCGAGTGGCTTCACATAATCCATGTGCCCGCCGAGCGCGGCATAGTCGGACAGCCTCATCGTGAACTCGATCGGCGCGACCAGCGCCGGCGTCGGCACGTAACCGAATGCGCCTGAAGGCATCTGCGTCACGTCGACCATGTAGGTGATGCCGCCACCGGGCCAGACATAGACCGGCGCACCGCCGCTGCTGACGCGGGTCAGCGCGTCCTTCACTGAGCGCGTCAGCCGCACCGGATTGTCGGTGACGCCCGCGCGCAGCGAGCCGCCGGCACCGGCCATGAACAGCACCGTGCACAGCGCCGGCTCGCAATTCTCCTGGATCCGCTCGACCGAGAATTTCAAATCGGCAGGCATCTCGGTCTCGACCGGCTTCAAGGCCTCGTCGAGCACGTAATAGGACGAATGCTCGCCGGTGGTGGAGACCATCAGCATGGTCAGGCCGGCCTTGGCTTGCTTGACGTCGAATGGCCCGAGAATCGACAGCGGATCGGAGATGTTGGTGCCGCCCCAGCCCGTGCCGGGATCGGCGACCTGGAAATAGCGGCCCGGCGTCGAGCGGCGCCCCTTCATCTTGATGCCGGTGTCGGCGATATCAAGCAGTTTGCCGGCTTGGTGCTCGCTAAGCACGCCGGTGATATGATCGTCGACCACGACGACCTCGTCGACCTTACCGTGCCATTGCTTGGCGAACATGCCAATCGTCGCCGAGCCGCAGCCGACGCGCATGCGCTCTTCCCTGACGCCGTTGACGATCGGTGGCTGGCCGGCCTGCACCACCACGCTGGCGCCGCCGTCGATGGTGAGCTCGACCGCCTTGCAGTTGGCGAGATCCATCAGCGTGTCACAGGTGACGCGGCCCTCTTTCTTGGAGCCGCCGGTCAGATGGTGCACGCCGCCGAGCGACAGCATCTGCGAGCCGTATTCGCTGGTCGTGACGTGGCCGACCGCCTCGCCCTGCGCACGGACGGTCGCGGTCTCCGGCCCGAGATAGCGGTCGGTGTCGATCTTCACCTTGACGCCGCAATAGGAGAAGATGCCCTCGGTGACGACCGTCACCATATCGACGCCGTCGACTTCTGCGGAGACGATGAACGGTGCCGGCTTGTAATCGGGATAGGTGGTCCCGGCGCCGATCGCGGTCACGAAGGTCGAGGGCCCGTGGACGATCTTGCCGTCCCAATCCTCGGTGCGGCTGAACGGCACCAGCTTGCCGCCCTGCGACACCGTGCGCTCGAGAATCACGTGCGGATCGACGCGGACGAGCTTGCCGTCATGATTGGCGTAGCGGTCGCAGGCGCCCGCCGCACCCGGCTTGATGTAGCACATCACCGGACAGGCATCGCAGCGGATCTTGTCGTTGGCGGCGCTCGTCGTTTCAGTCACCATGTGCAAGCCAGCGGATCAAGGGACTTATCATTCGTATACGAACGATGTTGCGCGCGCTCCGGATGGCTGTCAAGCGGCGGTGCCGCGAAATGACGCCGCTGCCGAATAAACCCTCATTTGCGTGCCGGCTCTGTCCACAAAGCGAGCAGTTGCGCTGCACCGCGGCATGCCGGCTTGCACGTTCGTGTACAAACGGTATCGTCGGGGCGTACATTTTTTGCGACCGTGTCGTCGCGGGGGCATGACGGGCCGACTTGAGAACGAGGATGACGCAGAAACCGATCCGCCTCACAGTGAATGGCAGCATCCACGACGTCGCGGCCGCGCCGCAGACACCGTTGCTCTACGTGCTGCGCAACGATCTGGCGCTCAACGGTCCGAAATATGGCTGCGGCCTTGGCGAATGCGGCACCTGTACTGTCCTGATCGACGGCGCCGCGGCACGCTCCTGTGTCATTCCGATCATCGGTTGCGAAGGGCGCAACATCGTGACGCTCGAAGGACTCGGCACGCGTGACAAGCCGGATGCGGTCCAGCAGGCCTTCATCGACGAACAGGCAGCGCAATGCGGCTATTGTCTGAGCGGCATGATCATGACCGCCAAGGCGCTGCTCGCGCTCAACCCGCAACCGACCGAGCAGGAGGCGATGGCGGCGCTGCGCTATAATCTCTGCCGCTGCGGCACGCATGTCGAGATTGTTCGTGCGGTGATGCGGGCGTCCGGCCAGCTTGCCGAGGCTGGTGATTGATGGCCTCCCCTGTCTCGACCGAAACTGAGCGGCCATCGGGTTCGCTTGTCGTCGTCCGCACCGTGGACGAGATCACATCCGAGACCTTCGTTCGCATCACCGCGGACGGTTCGGTCACCGCCTATAACGGCCATGTCGATCTCGGCACGGGCATCCGCACAGCGCTGGGCCAGATCGTCGCCGAAGAGCTCGATGTGTCCTTTGCGCGGGTCGTCGTCGTGCTCGGCGATACGGCCGTAGTGCCCAACCAGGGCGCGACCATCGCCAGCGAAACCATCCAGATTACCGCCGTGCCGCTACGCAAGGCGGCCGCACAAGCGCGGCATTTCCTGGTCGCACGCGCGGCCGAACGACTGGAATTGCCGGCCGCCGATCTCCGGATCGAGGACGGCCTCGTGCGGGGTCACGACAATCGCAGCGTCAGCTACGGCGAACTCATCGGCGGCGAGACGATCCGTCTCGAGCTTCTCGATGACGTCGCGGTCAAGGCCGTCAGCGACTATGCCATCGTCGGCCAGTCGATGCCTCGCGTCGATCTGCCGGCCAAAGCCACGGGCGAGCTGACCTTCGTGCACGACATCCGCGTGCCCGGCATGCTGCACGGCCGCGTCATCCGTCCGCCCTATGCCGGCGTCGATGCCGGACCGTTCGTCGGCACCAGCCTGGTGGCGGTCGACGAATCCTCGGTGCGCGACATCCCCGGCCTCGTCGCCATCGTGCGCATCGGCGATTTCGTCGGCGTGGTCGCCGAGCGCGAAGAGAACGCGATTTTGGCCGCCATGCAGCTCAAGCTGAGCTGGAAGCCGACGCCTGCGCTTACCGATCTGGCCGACGTCGAGCAGGCGCTGCGCGCCAATCCTTCGACGCCGCGCACGCTGATCGACAAGGGCGACGTTGACGCTGCAATCGCCGACGCCGCCAGTCCGATGCCGCGGACCTATGTATGGCCGTATCAGATGCACGCCTCGATCGGCCCCTCCTGCGCGGTCGCAGATTTTCAAGACGGCAACATCCGGGTCTGGTCGGGCACGCAGAACTCCCATTTGCTGCGCGGCGACCTTGCGCTGCTGATCGAGCGCCCCGAAAGCGAAATCGAGGTGATCCGGCTGGAGGCGGCCGGCTGCTACGGCCGCAACTGCGCCGACGACGTCACGGCCGACGCGCTGCTGTTGTCGCGCGCGGTCGGCAGGCCCGTACGCGTGCAGTTGACGCGCGAGCAGGAGCACGCCTGGGAGCCTAAGGGCACCGCGCAGCTCATCGACGTCAATGGCGGCCTGAACGCCGATGGCAGCGTCGCCGGTTACGATCTCGCCACACGCTACCCCTCGAACGCCGCCCCGACCCTGGCGCTGTTGCTGACGGGACGGATTTCGCCGGAGCCTGCGGTGCTGCAGATGGGCGATCGCACGGCGATCCCGCCTTACGATTACGATCACATGCGCGTCGTCGCACATGACATGGCGCCGATTGTGCGCGCGGCCTGGTTCCGCGGCGTGTCGGCGCTGCCGAACACCTTTGCCCACGAGTCCTATATCGACGAGCTCGCGGCCGAGGCCGGCGTCGATCCGATCGAATACCGCCTGCGCTATCTGAAAGACCAGCGCGCCGTCGATCTCGTCAACGCGGTCGCCGAGCGCGCGGGCTGGACGCCGCGGCCGGTGCGACAGGAACAGGACGGCGAGGTCGTGCATGGACGCGGCTTCGCCTACGCGCTCTACGTCCACAGCAAATTTCCCGGCTATGGCGCGGCGTGGTCGGCCTGGGTTGCCGACGTTGCCGTGAACAAGACGACGGGCGAAGTCAGCGTCACGCGGGTCGTCGCGGGGCAGGATTCCGGCTTGATGATCAATCCGGACGGCGTCCGCCACCAGATCCACGGCAACGTCATCCAGTCCACCAGCCGCGCGCTGATGGAAGAGGTCTCGTTCGAGCGCGGCGCGGTAGCCGCGCGCGAATGGGGCGCCTATCCGATCATCCCATTCCCCGATGTGCCCAAGATCGACGTGTTGATGCTGCCGCGGCCGGACCAGCCGCCGCTCGGCGTCGGCGAATCCGCATCGGTGCCGAGCGCGGCTGCGATCGCCAATGCGATCTTCGATGCCACCGGCGTGCGCTTTCGCGAGCCGCCGTTTACGCCCGAGCGCATTCTCAAGGGGCTGCACGGCGATAGTGCGGTCACACCGCAGGCGCTGCCCGCGCCCGCCACTTCGCAGTCGTCTCGCGTCTGGCAAAATCCGCTCGCTGGACGAACCGGCGTCTTCGCGGCGATTGCGGCAGTCGTCACGGCCGCTATCGGCATCGGTGCAGCGTGCCTTCCGGGCCGCGCCATTGCGCCGATCGCGCGTCCAGATGCGTCGGTCTATTCTGCCGCGACCATTGCGCGCGGTCAGCAATTGGCGGCGCTCGGCAATTGTGCGGAGTGCCACACCACGATCGGCGGTGCGCTCAACGCCGGCGGCCGGGCGCTGGAGACGCCGTTCGGCATCATCTACTCGACCAACATCACTCCCGACATCGAGACCGGCATCGGCGCCTGGTCCTATCCCGCCTTCGAGCGCGCGATGCGCGACGGGATCCATCGCGACGGACGGCAACTTTATCCAGCCTTCCCCTACACGCATTTTTCCAGGACGAGCGACGCCGACATGCAGGCGCTCTACGCCTATCTGATCGCGCAGCCGGCGGCGCGTGCGACAGCGCCGGCGAATACGCTCGCCTTCCCGTTCAACCTTCGCCCGCTGCTCGCGGGATGGAACGCGCTGTTTCACCAGACGCGCGAGCTCAAACCTGATTTCACCAAATCCGAGCTGTGGAATCGCGGCGCGTATCTGGTCGAAGGTCTCGGCCATTGCAGCGCCTGCCATTCGCCGCGCAATGCGCTCGGCGCCGAGCAGCGCGGCGCCTATCTCGCCGGCGGTTTTGCCGAGGGCTGGGAGGCGCCGCCGCTCACGTCGCTCTCGCATTCGCCGATGCCCTGGAGCGAGAACGACCTCTTCGCGTACTTGCGCACCGGCCATTCGCGCTATCACGGCGTCGCCGCAGGTCCAATGGCACCGGTCGTCAGGGATCTTGCCGCCCTCCCCGACCAGGACATTAGCGCGATGGCGGTCTATCTCGGCTCGTTCAACGATGCCGCGAGCAATGCGCAGGCGCAGGATGCGCATGCCGCCAGGCTCGAAGCCGCCACGCAAGTCACCTTCGCCTCGTCCACCGGCGCGCGGCTCTATCAGGGCGCCTGCGCCGTCTGCCATGAGGTCGGCGGTCTGCCGCTGTTCGGCAGCCGGCCCTCGCTCGCGCTCAACAGCAATCTGCACAGCGCATCGCCGGACAATCTCGTGCAGGTCATCCTGCACGGCATCAGCGAGCCTGCCTCCAGCGACCTCGGCTACATGCCGGCCTTCAGGCACAGCATGAGCGACGCGCAGATCGAGGAGCTCGTAACCTTCCTGCGCGGGCAGTTTGCGCCTGACAAGCCGGCTTGGACCGGCGTGCGCGAGACGATCACACGCGTGCGATCGTCCACGCATTAGATTAGCCGTGCTTCTTGACCTCCACCGGTGGCGTGCCGTGGGTGTGGAACGACTCGATCGTCTTCAATCCCCAGGCCTGGCCCTTCTTGCGCTCCTCCTCCGTCCATACGATCGGCTTCCAGTCCGGGGCGAGGATCAGGCGCGCGCCGGCATTGGCGACTTCGACGCGGTTGCCGCCGGGCTCGTAGACGTAGAGGAAGAAGGTCTGCTGGATCGCGTGCTTGTGCGGCCCAGTCTCGATATGGACGCCGTTCTCCAGGAAGATATCTGCAGCGCGAAGAATCTCTTCGCGGCTGTCGAGCGCGTAGGTGACGTGGTGGAAACGTCCGGGCACACCGGAATGGTCGAGTGAATAGGCGAAGTCGTAGCTCTTGTTTGACATCGTCAGCCACATCGCAGCTTCGCGGCCGTCATTGAGGACGATCTGCTCGGTGAGGCGGCAGCCGAGGTAGTTTTCGAAGAACTCGCGGTTGGCCTTGATGTCGGCGGCGAGACAGTTGAGGTGATCGAGGCGCCGCACATTGACGCCGCGCGCGGGAAAGCGCTGCGCCTGGTTCTTCAGTGCAGGCTTCAACTCCGGCGGCGCCTGATACCATTCGGTCTCGTAATAGAGCTCGACGATATGGCCGTCAGGATCGCGGCAGCGGAAGGTCGGTCCCTGCCCCATGTCGCCGTCGATCCAGCCGATGTCGAAGCCGGAGCCCTTGAGTGCCGCGACGCGACGCTCCAGCGCCTGCTGACTGCGCGCGCGCAGCGCCATGTGTTCCATGCCGGAGGTTTTCGACGCTGTCAGCTTGAGCGAATAACGCTCGTAATCGTCCCAGCCACGCAGATAGACCGACTCGTCCTTCTGCCCGCTTACGGTCATGCCCATGACGTCGACGAAGAATTTCAGGCTCTCGTCCGGCTTCGGCGTCAGCAGTTCCATGTGGCCGAGATGAGCGAGATCCAGGATCGGTTCGGGCTGCATGGTTTCCTCCAAGACGTTGGTGCGATCCACGTCACCGGATCGCGGGATCGGGCACGGCGCAACGACAATGCGTGCACATATACCCGGCGATTACTGACGGCCCTCCATTTGTACTAATGTACAAATGATTAGGTCTCGTCAACAAACCAAAGCGACCCTGTTCCGCACCCCGTGCCACGGTCGGTGTCCGCTTTGGCCGCACGGAAGCCCCCGGCCAGCTGCTCGAATGGTAAAATCTTCCTTAAGGGCATTTTCGGCCCACCGACCTCAAAATGCAGCTTTCTCCCGCCATTTCTCCCTGCAAGTATGCACTAGGAACAAATCTTGCCGGCCGAATTGTCGCGGATTTAACGAAGCACCGCCGCCTGCCGCTTAACCGTTTGTGCAGCGACCGCCGGGCATAGTCTGGGAGCAAATCTCCTCGTTCTTGCCAGGTTCATCCATCGTGACAGCTTTTGGACGCGTGATTTCGGTTCGCGGATCGCTCGCCAGGGTCGGGCTTTTGGCGGAAAGCCAAATGCCGATCTCGGAGGTGCGGGCGACCGTGGGCCGATTCGTCAGCATCCGCTGCGCCAGTTCGGTCATCGTCGCCATGATCACCGAGGTGTCCTGCGAGAATCTTTCGAGCGCCGACAACTACATCGCCATCGCGTCTGTCGATCTGCTCGGCGAAATCCTCAATGCGTCGGACAAAGCCAAATTCCAGCGTGGCGTGACCAACTATCCGACCATCGGAGATTCGGTCGACCTGATCACGAGCCAGGAGCTGCGCACGATCTATGCGCCGACCGGATCGGACCAGATCAATGTCGGTTTCCTGCAGCAGGACCGCTCGGTCGTCGCCTATGTCGATGTCGAGGAAATGCTGTCCAAGCATTTCGCGGTGCTGGGATCGACCGGCGTCGGCAAATCGACCGGTGTCTCGTTGCTGCTCAATGAGATCCTCAAGGCACGCCCGAACCTGCGCATCTTCCTGCTCGACGTGCACAACGAATATGGCCGCTGCTTCGGCGACCGCGCACTGGTGCTGAACCCGCGAAACCTCAAGCTGCCGTTCTGGCTGTTCAACTTCGAGGAAATCGTCGACGTGCTGTTCGCCGGCCGCGCCGGCGTGCCCGAGGAGCTCGACGTTCTCGCCGAGGTCATCCCGATCGCCAAGGGCGTCTACACGCAGTACCAGAATGCCGACCGCATCGGCTTGAAGCGCATCGATCCCAAGCAGATCGGCTTCACCGTCGACACGCCGGTGCCGTACCGCCTCGTCGACCTGATCTCGCTGATCGACGAGCGCATGGGCAAGCTGGAAAATCGCTCGTCGCGCATCATCTATCACAAGCTGATCTCCCGCATCGAGGCGGTCCGCAACGACCCGCGCTACGCCTTCATGTTCGACAACGCCAATGTCGGCGGCGACACCATGGCCGAAGTGATCAGCCATCTGTTCCGCCTGCCGGCCAACGGCAAGCCGATGACCGTGATGCAGCTCGCCGGCTTCCCGGCTGAAGTCATCGATTCCGTCGTCTCGGTGCTCTGCCGCATGGCTTTTGACTTCGGCCTGTGGAGCGACGGCGTCTCGCCGATGCTGTTCGTCTGCGAGGAGGCCCACCGCTACGCCTCTGCCGACCGCAATGTCGGCTTCGGGCCGACCCGCAAGGCGGTGTCGCGCATCGCCAAGGAAGGCCGTAAATACGGCGTCTATCTCGGCCTCATCACCCAGCGTCCGGCCGAGCTCGACGCCACCATCATCTCCCAATGCAACACGCTGTTCACGATGCGTCTTGCCAACGAACGCGACCAGGCGCTGCTCCGCGCCGCGGTGTCGGATGCGGCCGCGAATTTGCTATCCTTCGTGCCCTCGCTCGGCACCCGCGAGGTGCTGGCGTTCGGCGAAGGCGTCGCGCTGCCGACGCGGCTGCGCTTCAAGGAGGTGCCGCCGCACCAATTGCCGCGCGGCGAAGCCACCATCAGCAGCGTTCCCTCCGTGACCGCCGGTCACGACATGCATTTCGTCGGTGCCGTGCTCGAACGCTGGCGCGGCGCCACCTCGCAGCGCGACGTGCCGAACGATCCGGTGTTCTCGGCGCCGCCCGCCAAGACGCTGGCGAGCGCCGAAGCGCCGATGCTGCAGCCCTCGATGGGGCTGGATCCGGACCGCTTCTCGCTGCTGAAGAAGCCCCTGCGATAAGGGCGCGCTAGTCCCCCAACTTCGTCACTGCGAGCGCAGCGGTCGCGGTAGGGACGCTCATTGCTGAGCGCCCCCCGCACAGATCCGTATGTGCGGCTTTCCCGCATACGGCTCCCACCTCGGGTGAGTGACGGCGAAGCGTGCTCGCGGCCAAGGATGACGGATGTTGGGCCTGGGGAGGCAGTCACAGGCGAGGCGACTGATCGTCTCCCACCCCATGCCATCGGTCTGGCTGCGGCGCCGGAGCGTGCGTCTCCAGAGTTCGATGACGAAGAAGCGGAAGGCGCTGAGCGCCCGACTGTTGGTCGGCACCGCATGGTCGTTGAAGTAGCCGGTGACGACCTGCCGCAGCCATTTACCCTGTTCGAGAACTGGCTGATGCTGCGCCGTCGCAGCTCCCGCTTCACGGCTTTCAACTTTGCCCGCATGCGATCGCGGCGAGACTTGCGCCTGATCTGGAACTCGCCTCGTCTGGATCGGC